>JAHEXM010000011.1 GCA_023252115.1 Micrococcales bacterium
CATTCTTGATTGCGCCCGGTGTATCGACTCCAATGCTGTTGAGCCAAGCTTTCCGTTGCGCGTCAGTCTCAAGAGTCGTTGCGTCGCGCATTGATCCCGCGATCGCATCGGCGAGAGCAACTTTTGGCGTTGCAGCTTGAGCTGGGCGCATAGACGTTGCGCTATCGCGCGACTCTGTTGGCGCGGCGATTGCCGCTGATGTCGTGGCGCCGAGCATTGAAAGTGCGCACACTCCCGAAGCAACTACGGCAAAGATTGTCTTGCGAGGCATCGTCTCTCCTGCGATGGTCGTGAGTTCGTTTCGCTTCACTACCCATTCGCGGCATGCTCAAAACATTTGGTGCCTGTCGCGTCATCGTGGCCTTACTCCATGCGGGTGAATGGACGATTTCGCGAAAATCTGTAGTTTCATCGCATTCCGGTACAACCCGCGTTACAGCGCCGACGGCTCAACGCATGTTGCGCTTGGTCACAAAGGGGTGTGCACTTCTTGCTATGAGGTGTGATCGCTTCGCCATAGCGACAATCCCTACCGTTGCCTTGGTCTGCGCCACCGTCGTTGGCAGCGCAAGCGCAGACGCTTCCTCGACCGTCGCGCGAACATCACCGGATCGCGCCCGAACGGCCAGCACCACAACGGCCCGAGCAGCAAAGGCCAAGCAAGCGCGAATCACCGTCACCGGTGGGACGGAACTAAACCTAACCGTGGCGCCCGCCCTCAAAGGAAACAGCTCCTACACGTTCACCCTTGAGGTCCGGAAAACCCGAAAAAAATGGAAACGAGTGGGCAGCTATAAAACGCTTGGCAAGAACGAGCACCGATCGCTCAGTGTTGGCACTGGCCAATACCGCGTATCCGTCAAAGCAGTCAAAGGAGTGAAGGCCACCTCCAAAACATTCAGCTACACGAAGGTGCCCGCCGGCACCTACTCGCGAGACTACGACTGGGTTTACTACTTTCCGTCGGGATACAAAGCGAACGGAGGTCCGTACCCGGTGATCGTTGCGTTTAGCCCTGGCGAAGCCGAGTCGCCACCGGGTCCTTATGACACTCAACTGCGCGGGGTCGCTGATCGATACGGCTTCATCGTGATGTCCTCTAGGTACTACCGCAATGGCGCCGGCCCCACCGATCCCGTCCCTGTCCAGAGGTATCCGGATCAAGATCAGTACGCAATGAATTGGCAGTTCGACCTTGACAATCCATGCCACCAAAACATCAGCACCAACTATGAGACTGCGCGATCCCAAATGTTCAATGCCTTCGACCACTTGCCGATTGATCGTTCGCGCGTCGTGTTGATGGGTCTTTCCGGCGGGGCTTCGTACGCACATGCGCTCAACATTCAGTACCCAGGTCTTGCCGCAGCGATGGTGATCAACACCGGCATGATTTGGGGCACAGCACTTCCGACTACCGACCCCGCAAATGGCCCAACTTGGCACGAATACATGGAGGCGTGCCGCAGCTCGGCCGACTATGTGGATTCACGGCGTCAAGCGTGGTTCATCGAAAGTTCGAATGGACCGACCGGTCCCGATTTTCGTCACGACGAAATGCTGGCGGATGCGACTCGATATCGCACTGTCGGCTGGGACGTCCACGAAGTCGATTTCTATGGCGGGCACACCATGGCTCCTGTCGCCGTCTACGACTCGATCTTTGCGCAGCTAACCAGTTCACCAAGCTGGCGCTGAAGCGCGCTCTGTTCCGCAAGATGCGATGATCCAAGCTTCTACTTTTACGCAAACAGATCTGACATCAGCGGACTTCACCTGCGCAACACTTCCCGGCAACAGCTGGACAAGCTCAAAACTGGACCAAACCCAGTGCCCGACAGGTCAACCGTTCAATGCTGCAACGGACTCTTGGCCGTTGTGTTGACAATTTCGGCCGGTTGACCTTTGCTTTCAGCGGGTTCACCGTCTAGAACTGACGCAGATTCGGGGCGCCGCGAGGAATCGAATTCCCACCAGCTGACTATGAATCTGCGAATGATCTATTCCAGATCTAGTAGCGCAGGTTGCACGTTACTCAGATGCTGTGGGTGGCGGGGTCGCGCATGTGTTGCCGGCCGGCTTGTTCGCGAAACGATCAGCTAGCCATGACATTGCGCCGGCGGATGTATCGGCCACGATCTTGAAATGATCGGCGGTGGCGTCCCATACGCTCGTCAGGGTGCTGCCCGCGGAACACCATACGTTGGTCGCGTCGATGTTCGTTACCGCTGGTATAACTTGGTCTTTGAGGCCTTGTGCAATCTGTATGGGTATTTGCGCTGGCAGTGGCTGGGGTGTTTGGTCCGCTGCTATGTGGGCCCCGTTCACAAGGTCATTCGGATCTTCTGAAAAATAGTAGTGTTTTTGCGCGACTTGATCGGTTCCGGTCAGAGCCGTAGAAGTTGTACACCCTTTATCGAGTTTTGGTTGGAGTCGGCCCGCGATTGCGCTTCGACCGTTGGTGATGTCCAGTTTCGGATACGCAACGACCCATGATGGATAGCCTTGCGCGCCAATGACCCACCCGAGTGCCTTGTTCCATTGGATCTTGACCACCGGGCCAATTTCAATAGCTGGGGCGGCCACAGAAACGCCAACGAGATTGAGTTCGGGGGCAATCGCGCTTGCCTGGCTAGCTGCTTCGATTCCCGCGTGCCCGCCCTGGGAATGACCATAGATTGCGAACGTTTTTCCCGGATTCGCATTCGGTAGTTGCCCCAGTGCGCGGACGCTGTTGAGAACGTCAGCCGCCTCGCGGCTCCCTACTAAATACGTCGGTTCCCCACTGACTCCAAGTCCCGAGTAGTCAGTGGCGACGACATCCCAGTTGTTGGCTACGGCCGTGTTGATCCAGGAAGCCATGTCAGCGAGGTGATTGGACGTGACCGACGGGGCGCATTTGTGGGCCGCCCCGACCGTTCCGTGTGCCCACGCCAAAACGTTACGTACGCCGGCAGAAGAATTAGTTGGCACAAACGCCATTCCCGATACTGCGACTGTACTTCCGTCTGGCTTCGCCGATGTGTACATGATGCGATACAGCACCGCACCAATCAGGCTTGACTTTGGGCTCGGCACTGCAATCTGTTCACACTTGATCAACGTTCCCGGCAACGACGGGAGCGATGAAGGCGGATCGTAAAATTTGGGATCGGATTTGCATTGCACGGTGGCCGCGTTCTGCCGCGCAAGGTCTGTGCGGTGTGCCTGGTCTTGAGTGCTCGTGGCGTTTGATGAATTACTGCAGCCCGCTGCTGTCAGGCCAAGCACGATGGCTACAGCCGCGATGCCAGCAAGGCGCGGCGCAAGACGTCCGGTATTCATGCTCGTTTACTCACCACTTGCCAAGCCTCCGGAGGGTGTCGACACAGCACAATTCCGTTTGATCAGGCTGAGTAGCTTACGTTTTGAGGCGCGACATAGCTACTGCAAGCTGTTGCAGCAATTGCGGTGGGAGCACCGAGCCCGAATCAGATCGCCAAGCCGGCACCGAACTTGGCATCGCCACGTTAGGCATGCGCATGCCAGGCATGCAGCTCAGTCGATATCAGTGAACATTTTGGCGAAATTTGGTGAGCCGATTCCGGTGGCTTTGTCGTAGCCGCTGTGGGCCGCGCAGCAGCCCTGGTTATACAAGTCATTGTTGCCATGGATGACATCGAAAGTTGCTGAGCGTGGCAGCTGGTACAGCCACGGATTGAGGAAACCGAGCGGTGGCCGACCGTTCGCCGCCAGTTTCAGATTGATCAGGGCAATACCGGTCGCCGTCAGTGGAGTGGACGTGCTGGTACCGCCGTATGGTTCAGCGAAGTACTGGGGTTGACCGGCTCCCACTAGCGGGTAGCCAGGTGCCGTTGAGCCGTGAGCACTGATATCGGGGACTGCGCGCCGTTGGTTGCCGGCAATCTTTCGGGATTGCCACCATGGCCTTCGGTAGAAAATCGAGCTGCCACCACCGCCTGCAATGATGCGTCCCCATGGCTTGTCGTTCCACGCGTATTCCGCGGACCGCTTGTTTGACTTCGTCAGAACAATTCGCGTGCCGCCTACGGCAGTAACCCATGGCGACGTCGACGGATAGCTGACGGCCAATTGTTCGGGCCCCTGACCGTCGTCGTGATTGACACAACCTGACGACCCGCTGTCACCCGATGCAACCAAAACGCTGGTGCCAACTAAATCCAGTCGCATGAAGATGGCGTCCATCAGGTTGTTCGTTTTATTCTGGTACGAGTTGATTTGCGCCTCGCACAGCCCATAAGACACCGTCAGCACGGTCGGGACGTTGGGACTATTGAGAGCCGCAGCCGGCGATAGAAACCACGTCGCGTCGATCTCTGATGTTTCAAATACTGGGATCCGGTGCCTTGCCGCCAATCCGGCAAGAACTATCTGAACGTCGAGGTCACCTTCCCCAGGCCCCGACGGCAGCGGGGCTGTCATGCCGTCTGTCTCGATCCGGTAAGCCGATCCACCGACGCCGTAACAGCGAGTTGCTTCGGAGAGTAATTCGCTGGAAAACCCCGAACCGAAGGCAAGGACACCGATCGGTGCGCGAGTAGATACGTCCCCCCGTGCCCGAGAACTGCGTGTTTGCAAATTGGTCATTCCGTATGCATGTGCAGCCTGTGCAACGGTCATTGTCTGGTCGAGGAACGGCACGGCTTTCAATGCTGCGCACGCATGCAGGGTCCCCTCGTCTAATGGCAATGGGGATCGCTGCCCCGAACCCAGAATGCTGGGGCGTTGCGCGCCTTTGGCGTTGGGATTTTGACTCTGCGAAACCCAGCCCGGCGCCGGAACGAGGCGGTTGATTGGTGGAGGCAAAGTGGGATTGTTTACGGTCGTGTAGGCGGTGAAACCGCCAACTTCGATCGCCTCGATCGGCTGCCCAAACGCCGCCGTGAATTGCGCGGCAGTTCCTTTGACTCGCATGAAGACTCGTGACTTGTCGAGCGTTCCCACCAACCCCTTGCGGGCGACGTACTTCTTGACTGCGGCAACTGTGGTGCGAGTGGCGCCAAATCGGTTTGCTACTTGCGCGGGACGCAAGAAGTGCCGATAGTTCGCTGAACCCGGTGTGGAAATTTCGCGAACGAGAGCACCAGCCCCTGTGTCGTTTCGCTTAAGTCCCCAGTAGAAGGTCAGTGTTTGGTTGTCTGCCACTGCTTCGCGCTGTGGGGAGCCTGCTCTGGCCGAATGTAGATCACGCAGCTGCCCAGAAGCCGGAGTCGCCGTGGCACTGGTAAACGACTGCCCATACAAGCCAATGGTCAATGCTGAGGTGGCGACCACGATGACTGCAATTGATCGAGGTGACATCAGGCCTTCCTCCGCTCGCCTACTGCTCGGAGTCTGGCGTATTCCAAATGTTCGATGCAGCGAATAGTCGCGGGAATGCACTGTTGTCAGTTATAGCTACGCGGGAGCGGTACCGCTTTCAAGATCTCATGACAAATGGCCTATGCCAGCACTTACTGGGGTGCGCCGCGAGGGAATCGAACCCCCAACCCGCGGATTAAGAGTCCGCTGCTCTGCCAATTGAGCTAGCGGCGCTAGAGCGGATTGAGCCTAGCAGCCCCTACAAGTACAAGCCCGTGGAATCTTCCCGAACGCGCGCAGACGCGACCGCGTGCACGTCCCGCTCCCGCAGCAGAACATACGGGCGGCCCTGAAGCTCCACCTCGCCGCGATCTTCGGGTTCGAAGAGGACTCGGTCACCGAGTTCAATCGTGCGAACATTCGGCCCTACGGCCACAACCTCAGCCCAGGCCAGTCTTCGGCCTACTTGGGCAGTCGCCGGAATGACAATTCCTCCGCGTGATTGCCGTTCGCCCTCGCCGCCCTCCTGTTGAACTAAAAGTCGATCATGCAGGAGTTTGATAGGCAGCGCCGAAGACTCGTCTTTACTCATAGGGCTGCAAACAAGAACTTAGAAAATGCGCTTGGCAACTCGCCGCACCACAACAAAACTGACGACGACACCAACGGTCACGGCAATGCGCTCCGGTCGAACGCCGCCATATTCGTCAACATAGAAACTCGCGACCCAGCGCACTCCGGACTTAGCGACGTTGACGGGGTCAGTTGCTCGCTTGACTGCTCGCTCTAGTTGCCCGACCGTGCCGATCAGGCGTTCTCGCGCGGCCGCGATGTCGGCCTCGATTTCTTCGGGACTGCGCGCGGGGGGTATCACCACCACTGCCTCTTCCGCAGCGACGGCGGCAGGTTGCATCTTGGGATCAGGAATCGCCTCTGGTTCCGACATGGCCGTCAGCTTACGATGCCCGCGACCGCCGACGCCGCTTTAGCCCGATACGGTCGTGGCAGATTTCGGTTTTCCGCATGTTTCAAGCAAAGGAGCAAACGATGGCCACCCTTAGCCCAGGCGACAAAGCACCAGCATTCAGCCTTTCCGATGACACAGGCAAGACCGTAAAGCTCAGTGACTTCAAGGGCAAGAAGGTCATCCTCTACGTATATCCCGCTGCCATGACACCGGGATGTACGACACAAGCTTGCGACTTTCGCGATTCGCTTGCCCCTTTGAAAAAGGCTGGATACGTGATTCTCGGACTATCACCTGACAAGCCTGAGAAGCTGGCAAAATTTCGTGAGCGTGACGCGTTGACCTTCCCGTTGCTCAGCGACCCAGAAAAATCGGTTATCTCTGCCTATGGCGCTTTCGGCGAAAAGAAGCTCTATGGAAAAGCAGTCGTTGGCATCATTCGCTCAACATTCGTGATCGACGAAAAGGGAAAGATCGAACACGCGCTATACGGCGTGCGCGCCAAGGGTCACGTAGCCAAATTGCGCAAGGACCTTGGCGTTTAGTCGCCTGGGTTGGCTTACGTGTGATTTCTCAGCGCTCTAGTCCACGCTATTTACCACCTAAGGGACAGTTGGCGCGTCTAGCCAAGTCCAGTTCCAATGAGGCGCCCAATTATGTACGTGACTGCGGCTGCAGCGGATCCGACTAACACCTGACGCAGCGCTGAGCGCACCATTCCAGAACCAGCCAGTTTGCCAACCGTTGCACCAACCGCAGTTAGTGCAATCAGAGCGAACACAATCGCGATGATCAACGCCGTGGTTCCCGAGGCAAAGAAGTAGGGAATGGTCGGTACGGCAGCACCGATGGCAAATGAAATGAAGCTAGATATAGCGACTTTGATTGGCGCGCCGAGTTCATCCGGATCAAGCCCGAGTTCCTCGCGGGCCAACGTGTCTAGAGCAGTGTCCGGATCGGCCATGATTTTCTTTGCCGCAGCCTTAGCCATTTGTCGGTCAAAGCCCTTGGCGCGATAAATCAATTCAAGTTCGCGCTGTTCCTCAAGAGGCTTTTCGCGTAGCTCGGCGGCTTCCATTTCAATTTCGTGCGCAAATAAGTCGCGTTGACTTGAGACCGACACGTATTCGCCAGCAGCCATCGAGAACGCACCGGCCAACAAACCTGCAATGCCCGCGAACAAAACTGTTCCACTGGAGATACCCGATCCGGCAAATCCCATAACCAGCGCGGTGTTCGATACAAGGCCGTCCGATACACCAAAAACTGAGGCGCGAAGTGATCCTGACTTATCAGTGTGGTGCCACGGCTCGGCTGAGTTAAGTGACGCACGCAGATCGCCGATGGTGCGGCCTGGCGAATCAGTCGGCAGGAGCGCTGGGGTCGAGGCACGCGACTTATCTTCGTTTTGCATTCCGGCAAGAACTTGCGCATGTAGTCGCTCGTCTTCCGCCATTCCCGGCAGCGCGTCAGGTTCATCGTCATAAGTGCCTTGCGCTTCAATCTCGGCTTGCTCCAACTCGGGCAGAACTGAAAACAGCGACTTACTCTTTGCTCGTGCGATGATCGACTCCGCTTGCGGGTCAAGATCGCCTGTGTCGGGTGGCACAGTCTCGCCGGCCGCAATGAGCAGTTCCTCCCAGTGTTTGGCGTGCTTATCTTCAATGTCGGCGAGCTCAAGTAGCGCTTCACGCGGATCGCCGCTCGCGACCTCGGCTAACGCGCGATACATCCGACTTGCTTCTCGTTCACTCGCCAAATACTTCAAGTAGCGCTTTGCATCACCAGCCATGGTCAGAGTCTGACCGACTGCCAGTCGGTGTTGCTAACAAAGGCTTGCCTCATTCGCAAAATCTTCATGAATAGACGGCGACTATGCTTGGCGGGTTACACGCGGGTGTGGCGGAATTGGCAGACGCGCTGGATTTAGGATCCAGTGCCGAAAGGCGTAGGGGTTCAAGTCCCCTCTCCCGCACCAAAATCTGGGTTTCAACCCAAGAAACCAATCCGATCAGTCGTGGCCGTCGATGTGTGTCGGCTCCCTGTCACGTACCACTGAGGTCAGTTCTTGGTGAGGACGTACACCAAGCAACGCAGCCCTCCGACATAGCTCCCGACGAAGTCTTAACCGTAGGCCGTGTGCATTGAGACGTCGACAGCACTAGGCGAACGACTATCTCGAAAGTACCGGTCCGGAAGTTTATTCATCGACGAAATGGGTATTCATGACGGTGAGCCCCGACCGCCCTATCGAGACCTGAGGACCAATGACGACATCTTTCCCGAGACAACTTATTGCCACATCCGTTGCCGCACTTGCGCTGTGTTCGCTGTCCGGTGTTGCCGCGACTGGTGCCGCCAACGCTACGACGCCGCACCAGGCCTCCGCGTCTGGCGAACAAGCGAACACGACCGGCTGGGGCAGACTGCAGGCGCTGACGAACAGTCTCGGTTCCGCCGTCAACGTGGACGTCACATCTAACGGGAACGTTCAGACGGTGACTTTGGCTCCTGGACAGAAACTTACTCGGAACTTCGACGGCGTCACCGCGATCAATGCCTACATGCGTGAGGGCTCGCAGCGCGCGGATGTGGCATCCATGACAAACATGCGGCTCAGTGGGGGTTCCACTGGTTCCGGGCTGGTGACTTTTCGGGATCCGCAGACCGATGCCACCCGGGACGCTCGAGTGTCCGGCTCGCATCACAACGATCCGTTCAATATCGGTAGTAAGACCTTTAAAATAGGTTTGACCACCAACTCTGAATGGCACGACCCGATTTTTAACGTGAACATCGGCGGAACAACGGAAACCAGTTTCCCGAACAAAGCCGACGTCACCCTCGTCAACAAATCTTCGGACACCCTTTGGGTACGCGAAGGGCACGGCTATCACCCCCTCTACCAAGGCCAGTCCAGAACGGAACAGCAAAACGTTACTGACGACAGGGACCGGAGTCTGCGAATGATTTTTGGTGGCGGCGGTGAAGACGAAATGGTGCAATTGTCGCTGCACACCAACGCTAACGGTGCGGCAACGCTGAGTATGGACAACTCCTACCGCGATCTTGCCGTCAACCATGATCTCCGCCAAAAGTTCACGCAGAAGGTGCTGGAAGCGAAATGGTCCGGTTTTGAGTACACCATCGAACGTCATTTGAACGCCGATGGCCGCGCTGCCCTGACCGTCATCGTGACTGGTCCTGGGCCGGTTTAGGGACTACATCGAACGGCTCCCACACCGCCTGGCAGGACTATCAGTGGTCAGCCTTATACCGATTGCAGTCAAACCGGATCAAAAAGGGATTTTCTCAGGTTCTTGGCGTGGTACAGGGCAGCATCTGCGCGTTCCAATATCTGTTCCGCCGTATCAGAATCTTGAGCGATCGCGGCTCCAAAACTCATCGAAATACGCAATGTTTGACCATCCACGTTTAGTGGTTTGCTTACAGCTTTGCGTAATACGTCGCCGACTTTCACACAATCATCGGTTGATCGGACGCCGTCAAGTAAGACGATTATTTCGTCGCCACCTATTCGCGCCACAAAATCATTGGGTCGCACAGCGCGCGCGATTCGATCGCTCGTCATCTTGAGGACTAAGTCCCCTGCTTTGTGCCCATATGAATCGTTAATCGTCTTGAAATCATCGATGTCACAAAACAATAATCCAAGGCGGTCACCGGAACGAGGACTCCACTGCATGACTTCGCTCATCTTGTGTTCCAGTGCTTCCCTGCTGAATAGGCCAGTGAGCCGGTCATGAGCTGCCCGAAATTCAAGCTCTTCGCGATCCAAAATCTCGTCGGTTACGTCTCTGATCTGGCATACAAATCCGGCCGCCTGGATGGCATCCGTCTCAGGCATGGCCACCACGTCGCACTCACACCAAACATGGCGGCCGCCTTTAGCCACGAGGGGGAAGATCGAATTTGCCGATGCACTGCTGTTAGATCCCCTGGTCGCCGCGCCAACAATATTCGGAGAACGTTGGACTTCTTCCTCAGGCTTGACGACGTCATCGATGTTGCGTCCATGAAGTGTCTCAATCGACTCCCCCACGAGGCGGCAAAAAGCGCGGTTTGCTTGGGTAATTTGCCGGGCCGAATCAAGAAGAGCCGTCGCAACCGGTGAGCTATCAAGGGCAATCCTCAGCCGTGACTCGCTTGCCTTCAATCGCGAGCGGCCTGCGACCTCGGCGTCTATGTTGCGCAGCGAGTATGCAGAGAACTCACCACTGAATTTCTCACTACTCAAGCGTTTAACTCGGCAGGACATCCAGGTTGCATCACCAACAGCCGTCTTGAATTGAGCTTCATATACCTGGGATGCATGCTCGCTGGGATGCAGCACTTGGTCTGCCGGCTTGTCGCCACGACTAACCTGAAACTCAGTTATTGAATGGCCAATCCAGTCATCTGGTTCCCACCCGAGAGCTAACGAGAGCGACTCCGAGACCCACACACAGCGTCCCTCGTCGTTGGTCAACAAGACGACGTCGCTCGCGTTCTCGGCTAGTACCTCAAGTTGGGCCTGTATACCAGCGCTGACCATCTGTCTGCGAGCTGCCTGTGATCCCCTTAGAAGGAAGACAATCGTTAACCCCACTAGTAAGGCAGTCCAACCGTATGTCGCAGCTGTCGGCCAACTTAGGCCACGCTCACTCATTAACCGAACGGACAACGCGCAGGTGGAGGCAACACCGAACACCATGACGTAGGTGAACCAATACGCACGCATGACTTTCCCGGCCTTCAACGCTGCGAGCAGGGGCTGCTGGTCAGGCCGTATAAACAGCACTGCCGCGCCAAGCAGACCGATCACGAGAGCGGTAGCAGGTGGCAAACCAATCGGGCTCCCGAGCCAATAGACGCGGTCTGCGCCGAACGCCCAGGCCACAAGTTCAATTGCGGCGAAACCAACTGCCGCTATGACAGCCACGGACGCGAACCGCGCCCAATTGCGATGGTGAACTGAGACCAACAGCGCCGTCGAAAAGATCACAAAGGCGAGAAGCGAGCGGGGCCCGGCTGGGCCGAGGACTATTTGCGCTGATCCAAAGTGGATCAAGTGAGAATCCTCAGCCATTAGCGGAAGTTGGGCAATGGCGACAATCAAACAGGCGAACGCTGCGATGCGGCCAGTTAACCGGACAAGCTCGTTGTCTCTCCACCGCGTAACAACCGCAACTAGAACCAACCCAGACATCGCGAACGTGGCAACAGATGGGTATGCATCGGGCGCCAGTGGCTCCGGTCGCACAGTCGGAAAAGCCAATAGGAACGCGATATTCGCGCCGACTATCAAGAACGCAACGACGCAGGCCGCTTGACCGGCGGCGATTGACCGCCTGGCGCGCACTCCTAGCAGGCTGGACCAGGCTGGATCGGACTCAGACATTGATGGACTGGGGACTTGCTCGGAATCGAGCGCGGCAGCTGCATGGACACTGAAGAAGTCGTCTGCTTCGCTCCCGCCAGCCATGCCTCCCACTCTGGTCCCGATTCCAGCCCACCGCAAGGTCTCGCAATGAAATCCTCAGATGGATCCCAAATGCGGGACCTGATCCCCACCGGCACAAAGATTTTCGGCAATCCTGGTAAAGGAGTTCTGCGCGAGACATTCACTCAAGTCCGCATTTCCGTCAAGGCTTTTGCCTCGTCGGACCGATGAGCAGGAGTGAGATCGCAAGTGCAATGGCGACCGTGACAAGGATGGGCAGTCTTGTTGCAGTCACATACTCAGTCGCGGCCAAGAGTACAGCGATCCAGCCCGCCACCGGAACCCGCAAATTGGCTCGAAGCCGAATTAGGACAAACCCCACGGTGATAAATATCCATGCCAACCCTGCGTAGTGTGCTGCGGGACCACTAAGCGCCCAGGCAGCGCCATTGTTGTGTTGAAGCTCTTGGATGATCACTGTCCGAGCAGCTGCCAACAACACTAGGCCGAGAACGAGTAGCAAATGCAGGCCGCTGTACACGTCGCGGGCCAATACGGGGCGGCGCAATAAAGGCGAAGATTCCATGGCGCTTGCGACTCGTGGCGCGAGAATCCGGAAGTAAGCAATCCACACAAGGCAATCAATCGCGAATGCGAATAAACAGTATCCGGTGATGGCCATACTGATGGACTGACGGCTGGCAGCAACTCCTAGCGATACAACACCTTCGCCAATCGCGATCATGATTACTAGCTCGTATCGCTCGACGAAATGCTTGATCGAGATGGGCCATGAGTTACGCGTACGAAGCAAGTAGGGGGCACACTCAAGAATCACAACACACGCGAGTAGTGCAACTTGGAGTGAACCACCAACGAACGCGCCGACGGCCAAGGCGATAGTCGACAACGCGACACCGGCAACCACCCACGGGATCGTTGCCGCGACGCTCGGAGTTTTACGACATAGAGCTACGAGCGAGATCAGGTGAGTAGCTCGCGCCAGCAGATAGGCTCCCACAAACGCCAAAGCGGCAGCGCCACCAGCAACCCATTCCGGTAGCCATAGAGCCATCAGAAACAAGCCGGCCATCGAGACCATGAGTGTCGCGGTTGCCGAACGAGAATCCAGTCGGACCGTGCTCCCGAGCCAGCTATAAGAAACCCAAACACACCACAGGACCACAAACAACAGCAATGCCAAAACGAAATTGTAGTCGGATGCTTGCGCGGAAATGACGAAGTTGGCGCGGGTCAGCGCAAATACGAAGACCAGATCATAAAATAGCTCGAGTCCCGTGACGCTTTCGGTTGGACTCAGCAAATTGTTAGCGCGCAACTATTTCCTCAGGTTTGCTATTTCGCAAATGGTTTGCCTGCAGCGTGATGATGATTATCGCAGAAGATGCTGACAACTGGGCGTCCCACTGGCATGCCACCCACAGCGGATATCCGGCCAAATGCCATGACGCCACTGCGTTTTGCAAGATCCATTTCGGCTCGCGATCAACAACATGGAAGGCGTTTTGCTAGTGCGCCCTGGTGAACGAGCGAGGTGTGCGCGACCAACCACGACATATTTCCGGGCGGTCGGTTGTCAGTCCTTCCAGAACTCATCGCTGTAGTCGGGTTGTGCCTCGACCATGCGCCATTCGGTAATTTTCTCATCACGAACCCGCAAAAGAAATGCCGCAAAGTTCAGCAGTGTCTTTCCTTTTCGGGCCGCCTCAACGATGACCGCAACCATGATTTGTTCATCGTCAATTGGCAGGACCTGGGTGATTCGCACGCCACCTTCAGCGTCCTTGCTCTCAGCCGTGGGCATGCGTGAAATAAACGTGTCTCGATTGTTGACCTCATCGACGCCTCCACCAGGAATCGTGATGAATGCCGTGATGTCGGGGGCAATTACCTTGGCCATTCCTTCTGGATCAGAGTTGTTGACACAGTTCAGTAGTTCACGAATAACGTCTTCATTGCTCATGGTCATTTTGCGAGCCTCCTTCGGATGCAGCTTCCCGGTGCAACAGTCCCGAGTCAACTGTGACTACATCAACCACGCTGAGTCCGGGCGTTCATTCCGAAAGTTGGTTTTCGACTGTCAGTGCACAAGCAGATAGATGATTACAAAGAGAATGATTGCGGCCACCAAAAAGACTACGAGTCGGGTGTTCCGATTCCGCAGATCCATAATGTCATTCTCCCGTTCGCAGACAATTTAAGTTGGGCTCCGTCGAGCATGGCACGAAACTGATCATCAAAGCTTGCGGAGCACTACAA
>JAHEXM010000242.1 GCA_023252115.1 Micrococcales bacterium
CCCAGATCCGCACGCTCTCTCGATGGCATTACGTAGTTCGTCGTCACAATCCTCGTCATAGCCGATCTCTTGAACCGTCTGGCCGGTCTCGATTCCAGCCAGGCTTGTCGCCGTCAACTCTTACTCCTTTGCTCAAGGGGCCGCCCATCGGTTGGGCGGCTCATCGTCTTTGCGTAGTCCAGCCCACAATGGCTCGTTACGCAAGCCCATGATGCCGGTGGCGGACCCTTGAGTTGCTGCAAACCCGCCGTTCGGGGCTGGGTAGTCTCAGGGCAGACAGATCATTCGCGACTGACCAACCCAGACCCAGGAGAACCCGTGGCGATTAACGTCGGAGATAAAGCACCTGATTTCGAGCTCGAGAACCAGTTCGGCCAGAAGGTCAAGCTCAGCGATTTTCGCGACAAGAAAAACGTGGTCTTGATCTTCTTCCCGAAAGCCTTCACCGGAATATGCACCGGCGAGCTTTGCGCTATCCGCGACGACAAATCCGATTTCGCCAGCGACGACGTGGTCACGTTTGGCATCTCATGTGATTCATCGGCGACGCTCAAAGCATTCAGCGAACAGCAGTCTTTCGACTACGACTTGCTCAGCGACTGGTGGCCACATGGCGAGACCGGTCGCGCCTACGGCGTCTTCCTCGAGGACAAGGGCTTCAACACACGTGGCACGTTCATCATCGACAAAGCCGGCAAAGTCGCCTGGACCGTGGTGAACGCGCCGGGCGATGCTCGCTCAAATGACGACTACCGAAGCGCGTTGGCGCAGCTCGTCTGACACCGGTTGTCCAACCGGGCTTAAGGGCCCGAGCCTGGAAAACTGATCAGCGTCGACCGATCAAGACGGCTACCAGCAAGAACGACATCGGAAATATTGGTCGTGTTCTTGATGTCTTGTGTCGGATCTGCATTCAAGATCACCACGTCGCCATAGCAATTTGCGTCAAGGCAGCCACTTCCGGCAAAGCCAAGGGCCTGGCGGGGGTTACTTGTCGCCGCCGCGATTGCCTGTCGTGGTGTCAAACCCTTCATGACCAACGTTTGAAGTTCGCTGTGTAGTCCGACTCCAGGCATCTCGCCGAAAACGGGTGTTGCCGTGCCGGCGATTTGCGGTATCCCAGCGGTAACCATGGCTGCGCCAAGTTTGATGAGCGCCGGGCATAAGTCCGGACTGCCCTTCGGTGGCATTCGCGGTATCGCCATTCCTCCTGGCTCTTGTGCAGTGCCCGCTTTGGACAGCATGTCAATCGCCGGCTGCAGGTTCGGAGAGGGCGGAACCTCGGTCTGACACGAGGGAGCATCGGTGGGCACAACGGCCGTCTTCTTCGCCGCGATGCCACTCAGGAATTGCTGGAATGCCGGGTCTGTTGGGTTCAAGCCCATCAGAAGTGCCGCGGAATTCGAGGGATTCAGCGGATTGCCCTGACGCTGCGACATCGGCACTGCGGTGATGAGGTACCGGGTGCTGTGCAACAACGCATCTACCCCGTCGGCGGCAGCCTGCGGTGCCGAAGTCAGTGCGAGTTCGCCCATCACTCGGAAGCCGTTTTGGTGTGCGATTTTGGCAGCTGCGGCAGTGTCATCATCGGTGAGGTCACGCCACAACAGAGCCTGATTTAACCCGACCTTCTGCCACTTTCCGAAGACTGCCGGATAGCTGCTAACCGGAATGGGAGTGCCATGTCCATCCGTTGTGCGAAAGTCGGGCTGCACGTATGTGCGTGGAGCGGGCCAGTCATATATGTCCGCGACGCCGTGATCGTAAAGCGGGATCGACGTCGCGTTCATAACAGTTGTTACGCCGGAGTACAGATACCCGGCGGCCCACTGGGCATCCATCACCGATCCAAAAGCATCGGTCAATCCAGGAATCAGCCACTTGCCAGCGGCATTGATGGTTGTCGTGCCAGCGGGTACTTTCACCTGTGAAGACGGCCCGCTTTGGGTGACCTTTCCATCGGTGATCAACACAGTCGAGTCAGGGGTATCAGTTCCCGTCGGATTGACGAGTGTGCCGCCGACAATCGCGATGTTGCCAGTGGATACTGCGCGATCATTGGTTGGCAGTGCGCTCGCGGAACCGCCGTCGCCGTGAAGCGACGCTGCGCTGTCAGTAGTGAGTCCGGGGGTACAGGCTGCGAGCCCCATTGCGACAACCGCGACGCCAGCCACCAGCCATGTCGTCTTTTGATCAAGGCGCATGGGCCGAGAGTATTTCTTCGGGGTGATCGAAGCAAAAGAGTGGTCGGATTACTCTGCGGCCCAACCTGCCGCCGCTTCGCAGTCGGTCGGGAACATTGTGGAACCCAGTCACCTAGGATGGACAAGGCTTAAGTTACAACCGGGGTAGGGGACAGAGGACGGCCTCCCGGTACGAAGACCGAACACCGGAAGCGTTTCGGGACGCGGATATTCTGGAGTTGGGGCGCATAGCTCAGTTGGTTAGAGCACCTCCCTTACAAGGAGGGGGTCAGGGGTTCGAGTCCCTTTGCGCCCACAGTTTGTACCGTTGAAATGAATGCCTCCACGCCGGTCGAAGTGCTTTCCGCAACGGCGTGGAGGGTTTCGTGGAGTATTTGGGGGACGAATGAGTCGTTGTCCCAGTGCTGTGTGTGCATCCCTCTAGTCCTTCCGCGTGTGTTCGGCCCCAACATAATGCCCGGAACTGCCTCGGTTGTGAGATCGACATGGGTGACTGGCAATAGGTATGTTCCCAAAAGCTACTGATCCAGTATTGAACTCTCCGTGAAGGCACTAAATGAGGCGCTCGAATTCGTTCAACACAAGCCTCATCGGCGTCGCCGAATCGCATGTCTGAATCGGAATGGAAGCGCCCGCGGCCTACACCGGAGGAGGTCGTTGACGATTCGCCATGGTCATCGTTGCTAGCACCGAAGTGGTCACCGAAACCCAGCAAGGGCGGTTACAACGCTCGTGCCCGGAGCAGGTACCGCAAAAAGGGGCAAGAATTAGAGCGCGATTGGAATCGCAAGGGTGACGAGATCAATGCAGAACTCATGACGAAGGGGACGCCGCCGGTCGGAAAGGCGTACACAGTTGCAAAAGGCGGTTGTTGGGAATGGAATGGCTATATCTCCCCGCTCGGATACGGGTACGTCTACGGGCATGGAGCGCATCGGTTGATTTATTCGTACTACAAAGCAGACATTCCAAAAGGCAGCGTTCTCATGCACAAGTGCGACAACCGTAGGTGTGTCAATCCGGATCATCTTGAGCCAGGTACGCAGCAGGACAACGTTGCAGATATGTATGCAAAGCGGCGAGGAAAACCATTCGGGCAGGACCAGAAACTGACAGCGGCTCAGCGGGACTTCATCGCAAGCAGATACCGAGAGGGTGAAACGGCTTCATCATTTGCAAAAGAGTTTGGTGTCACCACAGCCTATGTATCCGCAATAGGCGGGCCGCGCCAGCCTGGAACTCGCCGCACGAAACTAACCAAAGATGATCAAAGGGCAATCGCCCAGAGGTACAAGAACGGCGAGTCGTCGGTCGACTTGGCAGCCGAATATGGTGTGGCGCGTTCACGCATTAGCCAGCTGAACACGAAGTACAACAAACGCCCGCCCGATGGCAGTACCTGAGTGCACTCAGCGATTGTCGACGGAGAGCGATCGTGACCGCGGCGCGGTCGCCGATACAAAAAGTCGGAGGGCTTCGTGTCGAATTTCTTGTCCGTTCAAACGGTGAGTGCTGGCTCAGACATCTGCTGATCGGTTCGCGTTTCCAGGTCGCGGAGCTAGAATGTCACTTCAACTTGGGCACGTAACTCGACAATTTCGGGGTGCAGGCTCTTCACGGGGACATGATCAGAGCCTGAATAGGTCACTTCGGCGTCGACTTGGGTCAGCG
>JAHEXM010000243.1 GCA_023252115.1 Micrococcales bacterium
GCATTGTTGTTCGCGCAGAAACTTGAAGTTCCGGTCGTCATGACTGACATCGACCAAGAGCGCGTTGATAGAGGTGTTGGGTACGCCTACGGTGAACTTGAGAAGCTGGCTGACAAGGGCCGCCTTAACCCTGACAAGGTCAACCGTTTCAAAGGCCTTATCTCGGGTTCGGTGAGCAAGGACGATTTCGCGGACGCAGACTTCGTCATCGAGGCGGTGTTCGAAGACCTCAAGGTCAAGCAGCAAGTGTTTGCCGAGGTCGAAGCGGTGGTTTCCGAAACATGCATCTTGGCGACCAACACGTCGTCTTTGTCGGTTACTGAAATGGCATCAAACCTCAAGCACCCGGAACGGGTTGTTGGTTTCCACTTCTTCAACCCAGTCGCCGTCATGCCACTGCTCGAGATCGTGCGTGCCGAGAAGACAAATGATGCGACATTGGCGACTGCCTTTGTCGTCGGCAAGAAACTCAAGAAGTCGTGCGTGCTCGTCAAAGATGCACCTGCGTTTGTGGTGAACCGTTTGCTCACTCGCTTCATGGGCGAGGTGACGCGTTCAGTTGATGAGGGCACTTCGTTTGAGGTTGCTGACAAGGCGCTGGATCCGCTTGGTTTGCCGATGAGTCCGTTCGTTTTGATGTCACTCGTTGGTCCAGCAGTCGCTTTCCATGTGTCTGAGACGATGAAGCAGGCGTTTCCGGATCGCTTCTATGTTTCGGACAACCTCAAGCGGATGGTCGCCGCGGGCAAGACCTCGATCTGGTCATGGGACGGCGGCACTCAACATGTCGACCCAGAGGTTGCCGAAATCTTCATCCAGGGCGACAAGCCACTGACCGAAGAACAAGTTCGCAACCGCGCACTCGAAGCGATGGCTGAGGAAATTCAGCTCATGCTCGACGAGGGCGTCGTGGCTGAACCGCAGGACATTGACCTTTGCATGATCATGGGCGCTGGCTGGCCGTTCCACCTCGGTGGAATCACGCCATACCTGGACCGCACCGGAGTCAGCGAACGCGTCAACGGCAAGCGTTTCATTCAGCCTGGAGTGTCAACTCTTCCTGGGTAACTACACAGCGCCAGGCTATTTGGATGCGGACGCAGCCGCCGGAAAGGTAATGAGCTTAGTCCGATCAAGTTGTTTCCCGGCCAACACGACGTCAGAGATATCGGCCGCCGCCAGGATGTCAACGGTTGGGTCCGAATTCAATATCACCGCGTCGCCGTTGCATCCGTTAGCCAAACACCCAGTTCCACTTAAGCCCAATACCGTTTGCGGATTTGTTGTTGCGCTAGCGAGTGCTTGTCGCGGGGTTAACCCGATGCGAACCATTTGTTGGAGTTCTTGTTGCAGAGCGATACCTGGCATAAGGCCGAAAACTGGAGCTGCTGATCCGGCGATTTGCTTTACCCCCGCTTTTGCGAACGACGCATCTATTGCGGTCATAGCGTTACACATTTGACTACGGTCGCCGGGTTTCGGCAGTCGCGGAATTGTCATTCCGCCAGGCTCTTGGGCCTTGGCTGCGTTTTGCAACATGTTTGCCGCAGGTTGCAGAGCGGGCAACGGTTTGAGTGCTTGAACACACTCCGCAACTGCTGTCGGAATTACCGACGTCCCTGCCTTGACCAGAGCTGCCTGGAGCGTTTGCACCCCCGGGTCTGTCGGCTTCATTGCCTGCAGCAGCGTTGGACCATTCGGCGGATCCACCAGCGGTGGCTGTCGCGCGCCATCCGGCGTGGCCGTTAGCAAATATCGGGTGTCGTGGATGAGCGCGTCGGTTCCTGCCTGTGCGGCCTGAACCCCTGAAGTTATGCCAAGCTCCGAGACGGTACGTAGTCCAAGACTATGGGCTTGGGCAATTCCCGCTTGTTCTTGATCATTCGTTAGATCTCGATAGAGCAGCGCATCGGTGAATCCCGCGGACGCCCAGGCACCCAGCACGTCGCTGTACGCGGCAGGCGGAACTGGGTCTCCGTGCGGATCGGTAAATCCCAATACGTGTTGCACATACGTCCGCGGCGCCGGCCAGTCATAAAGATCAGGAACCCCATGGTCATAGATCGGTGCCCAGCTGCCATTGACCAGCGTGGTTACGCCTGCATACAAATTCGCCCCAGCCCACTGTGTATCCATTGAAGAGCTAAATGCGTCAGTGAGCCCAGGCATGATCCACTTGCCCTGCGCCTCGATTGTCTTTGTTCCGCTTGGTATGTCGATCGACGAAGCCGGTCCCGATGCCGTGACTCTGCCGTCTGTAATCAGCACCACTGCGTTCGCGGTGTCACCGCCGGAAGGGTCGACGAGAGTTGCGCCCTTGATGGCAATCGTGCCATTTGCAATGACTCTGCTATTTGCAGCGACCCTGGTACTAGCGTCATTGCCACCAGAGGAATTTGCCGCGCTGTCAGTCAGCTCTGCCGAACAGGCAGACGAAAACAAGAGGCAGGTAACCAACGACCCAACACCGATTGAGGTGCGAACGGTGCGGACTGGACTCTTCACTGCTACCCCATCAGGTCGATGGCTCCGCAGTCTATTTTCCTGTCCAGGTTGTCGCAAGAATTGCAGTTTCGTTGTTCTTCCAGGCGGAGACTTTGCTCAGCAAGGTGTCTCCGGTACCTGAGTCAGTATCGGCACGACGTTTGTCGTGATGGTGTGGCCTGCTGGGCTGCGCCATACACATGTTCCGTCGGCGTGGGATTCGATGATCTGCCATCTGTTGAATGTTTTGAGTCGGTGGTGTCTTCGGCAGAGTGATCCGAGGTTGTCGGGGTTAGATTGGCCGCCGGAGTCCCATGGGATTGCGTGGTCGATGTCGTTTCGTTTCGCGGGTTGGTTGCAGTGCGGGAATCGGCAGACTTGGTCTCGTGCGCAAATGTATTCGCGAAGAGCAGTGTTTGGGATGTAGCGGGTTCGTCCTAGTTCCAGCAGGTGTCCGGTGGTTGGTTCGGTGATCCAGCGCTGCCAGGTCGCATCCTTTGCAAGCTGTCGGGCGAGGTTGGCTGGGATTGGTCCATAGCCTTCCAGTTCGCCGGGCTGGTCATCGAGGCCCAGCAGTGTTGGTAGGTCAATAACAATGTTGGCTCGCCGTGGTGTTGTTGGTTGGTTGTCGGCTTGACCTAAATCGTTTGATCGCTTGCCGCTGTTTTGCATCAATGCGACGAAGGCATCAGCCCGATAGATATCAATCGAATCCAACTCACCCACCTCACCATCTGAGGCCGACAAGTGCTCACGATCCAATTTCTTCGCGGCCCTGGCATCGGCGTCAACCACCGCGAACAGATCCATGGCTAAAGGCGCGGGAAGTAAAGCGTTAAACCAAGCCATTCCATGCTCAGCTGCGGCCACACTGACGCACCGGGTTTTAGCGGCCTGCCCGCATTGCTCAGCAAACAACTCCGGTGCCGTGAGCGCGATCACGCGTTTCACACAACGTCGCACATCCCCCGGGCTTTGATGACCAGCCCGAACCAGCACACGCTGCTCAACCTGTGCGATTTGCTCGCGGCCAAGTAGTCGTGTTTCCTCACCCACCACACGAGCCACACCAGGACTGACTAGTCCTTCGGAAAGGTAGTGCAAGGTTTGCTGGCAGTCATTAACCAAACGGTCAGCCTGCTCAATCAAATTACCTGCTGCCAAACCCGACACATGCAGCGCACTCATCACGATTTCGCGACCAGCATCAGCCACATTCGCCACATCAGTTTGCTGAAGCACCGCCTGCTCAACAGCGTGCTCCGCTGCAATCGATTCAACCGCCAACATCTTCAACGCAACAACACGCGATTCAACCCGAGCACACGCCGCCAAATACTCAACCTTGCCCAACACATCCAACCCAGCCGGATCAACACCAGTCAACG
>JAHEXM010000012.1 GCA_023252115.1 Micrococcales bacterium
GGAGCCCATGGCGATTCCTGGCGTTGGCAGGGTTGCCTATTTGCGCGATACCGACAACAACATCTTTGGGGTGCTACAACCCGAGGCGCCATCACCCGAATGACCTCGCCGCCCATTGCGCCTCGTCTGCGAATAGGCTGACGCGTCATTTGCAATGACCTGCCGACGTGGCGCAACTGGTAGCGCACCCGACTTGTAATCGGGCGGTTAGGGGTTCAAGTCCCCTCGTCGGCCCGTAGATCGACCCTCAGTTTGTGTATTAGTTCAGCGCCTCAGTGGATCGGAGTGACGTCAAGAACCGCTGTCGCCTCGACTGATCATTCCCATCGTTTTCAAACTTGTCTGGAATGGTCGCGAGAGAAGTGGCGTCGTATTGATAACTACCGCCTGAGTTCTGTCACGATCGTGGATGCGTAGATTGAGCCCATGTACAGCGAAGCGAATGTGACCCTGATGGTGCAAGACCTTGATAGATCGATTCAGTTCTACGTCGACACTGTTGGCTTCCAAATGGAAGCCCAATACGGTCCGTACTGGGCTCAAGTGACAGGACCAGGCATTCGCATTGGCCTGCACCCGGGCGGTGATTCATCTAGCGCAAAAAGTGACACGGTTTCGCTTGGCTTGATGGTGAACGACTTTCAGCTTGCCGTCGATGGACTGCGATCCAAGGGTGTTGAATTCGATCGCATCACCGAAGAAGAGCGTGCCAGCTCTGCATACTTTGTCGACCCCGACGGCTACTGGCTTTATGTAATGCATCGACAAGATATGTAGGTGTTCCAGTGCCCTACGGCTGAACTTGCCGGGCGAAATATCGACCTGCCGTGAAGTACATAGTTTCCGGCAGTCGGCGACTATCCCCAGTTGTGCGATACCGAGTTGTCAACGCCATTCGAGCATTGCACGTCGGTTCCAAAGAGGCTTCCGGATTCGTTACACGGGTTCGAATACGTCACCGTTGCCAATGTCTTGTTGCCCGAATCGGACAATGTGAGTACCTGCGACCCATTCGGACCTCCTGCGAGAGCGGCATTGGTTGGAGTTTCACCGCCCAGAAAATCGCTGTTTGGGCTCTGTCCTTCAACCGGATTGCATCCAGTGACGCCAGTGCTAGAAGCATTGGAACAGTTGTAGATGTACTGCGTGCCATCCTGAGTGGTGATGTTCATTTGAATTGACGGAAAGCTATATAACGCATCCTCTGAAGTGATCGAAAAATCATTGATCGGCGATACGTTGTTGTATCCAGCTAGCTGCGTATTTGCACCGCATGCGGTAGCAGCCAGTGTTGCACAGACAGCAAACACGCATCCGACGATGCGGACTATGCCATTCGGGCGCGGCGACTCTGACATCACAACTACCAAATTCTCTCGAGCGATCACTGATCATGACGACCTTGAGAGTAGTCAGAGATCCAATGCGTCAAGGAGTCCGTTTCACCCAGATAGCCCTAGGTGAGCTCTCCGCTCGTTCCTTTGGTCGATCGCCGACAATCCACGGCCGGACGACACACGTCCTATAGGTGAACTTGCTGGGGCGAAATATCGACCAGTTGCGAATACAGCGGCGGCAAGTTGTGTGCAACCTTCTGAAGCTCGGCCGTAGTACCAACAAGCGGTGGCAAGTAAAACTGGAACGGGCTTGGTATCGGCGTTGGCGCCTTGGACTCCACTGTCGATCCAAATGCACCCAAGTCCTCAATGGTTGTTGAAAGCCGGGGACTCGGCGCATACAAGAAAACAAACGTTCCGTATTTAGGACTGGTGATGGTCTTTTGCACAATGGCGTTCGTAGCTTGATTATTGAGCAGATTGAATCGCGTTTGCGAGTAGCTCTGTGCGACATTTTGAAATGCGGTAGCCACCGGATTCTTATCAAACGAATCAGCGAAAGCAGAGATCAGATTGCCAAATGGATCGATGAATGCAACAGCATTCTTTGCCCCTGGAGTGCTATCGCGCAGTTTGATCAATAGTGATTTCAGAGCTGCGTTCGGTTTCCGATAATTCGCGAGCGTGAGACTAAATGCACCGGCATACTGCGCTTTGTATGCGGTGCGAACCGCATCAGCATCGGGCGACTTCGCCGGGTTCTCCAATTGCGCGGGCTGGGTACCAGAGTTCTTTCGGTTCTGCCGTACTCCTGTGGCGCTTTGCTGGTAGATCGATGAACAATCCGAAAACGCACTCGCACTCAGCGTCCCATTCGAGAACACGACATTCTTTCCACCGACATACGCCCGTCCGCCATCAACGGCGTAGTAACCAAAAGTTGCCAGTGCACGACCGCGAACCGGTTCTGGTAGGTCGGGAAAATTGAACTGCTGGTTGTAGTTGATGCCTGAAAAGGTGTCAGGTGCAACAACTCCAACATTGAAGCCGGCAGTTAACAAAGTCCCAGCACACATCGCGCACGGATCCAATGACGTCACAACGGTCAGCTGTTGCGTCGGCGGGAGATTCATCGCCGCCTTGTTTGCGTAGTACCAATACACGAGTTCACGCTCGCCATGCGCAGTCGGATCCCAGGTGAAGACTTCACCCGAACTTTGCTCAACGTCCGGGTTCAGTCTTTTGAGGACCGAATTCTCCATGGTCTTGACCACGCGACCGCTGCTGTTCTCGATGATCGCGCCGCCAATGCCGTACGTTCCATTTGCGGCGGCGTTTTTTGCCAGAGCCACGAGCAAGTCTCCGATTTGCTGTGTGTTCGAGACCTGGGTGGGGACGCTCGGCATGGGGGTCGGCCCGCCATTTGAGCCGCAGGCACTGATCGCGGCTGGAACAAGAGCAGCGCCCGACAGGATCACGCCGTACCTCAAGACGTCGCGCCGTGAATGTCCGGTCTCATCGCGAAGGCCAGAGTTCGGAAAACTCCGGTTGTGAAACGTCATGCCGCGAGCCTAAGCCTCAACTGGCGAAATCGCGCTGAAATGTCGCAGAGATCCTTTCCAGCGACGGGGCATCGGTGACCAGAGTGCCAAGTTCGCGCTCGGTTTCCAGCGACTGCTGGAGGAACGGATTTTGTGACCCGACAAATGCAGTTGCCGATGGTGCGCCTGCATCTACGAGGACCGTCTTGGAATGAATGAACATGACCGACGATTCGCGACCCGGCGTCGTCGGCCGATACTGAAACTTGACTCCTGCTGCCGCAAGCTCCTTTCCTGCCGTCGAATCGACACCGCCTTCGTTGGTGACAATGCGAACTGGGATTCCAGCTCGCGCCTTGGTCAGCAACGGTTGATACATGACCGATGGCAAGGCGATCTGCAGGGCATAGATATCGATGGACTTCTTTGCTCCCGCGATAAGCCCCGTCAGGGCAGAAGCGGAATTACCCGGCGGCTGGAACTGCGGTGCACTTGGCGACCACACCAAATTTGGTCGGGTGGCGGCTGGCCATTCTCCGTAAGGCGGCCAATCGGCGTTAAATGTTGCCGCGATATCAACGACATCTGCCGGGTCGGAATCAACCACGGCCATTCCGCGAGTGCCCCCGTCCTTCGATTCGACAGATTTCAACCCGAAATATCCAGGTTGGAAATTGAAGTCACACACCAGCGCTCGCGCCTGCGGTGTACCGGCATCTGCGATAACTGCCTTCTCGTGTGAATAGCTGAACTCGGGGCGACTTAGCTGCGCATCGAGTCCCATCGAGCGAAACTTTGCTGCGGCCGCGATGTTCTTGTTCTTGCTTCCGGGATCGAAAAGCTTGCGCGACAAAAGAATGCGAACTTTGATTCCGGATTGCTGCGCCTGCAACAGCGGTTCAACCAATTCCTTGTACTCGGGATCGAATTCATAGATTGCGATGTCGACTGTGTGTTTGGCAGATCGAATGAAATCGACTACCGGGCCGACACCGTCATTCGGTTCAAGGATCGCCAGTGAGATCGAGTTGGACTGACTTGCCGCCGTGGATCCGCTTGATGTCGGGCTTGGCGCACTGTCACTTGACGAGCATGCGGAAACCACGGCGACTGCAACAAGCGCAACTGTCGTTGCACTCAAGATGCGGAAAGGCTTGCCCGCAGCGAACCTCATCCGCCTGCGGGCTTGGACGTAGCCGCCGATGGCGACGGTTGGGGTGCCTGATTTGGGCTCGATACGGCGAAATCCCGATCAAAAGTTGCTTCAAGCGTCGCAATGCTCGGGTTGTTCGTCACCAATGTTCCCAATTCAAGAATCGACTGCAGTGACTCGTCGATGAAGAGGTTCTGCGACCCGACGAACGCCTTTTCAGTAGCCAAACCGGCATCGGCCACCATCGTCTTGCCATGCACGAACATCGTTGCGGTTTGGCCTGGCTTCGGTCCCGGTGGATCAAAGACAACCTGGATGCCAGCAGCTTTGATCTGTTGCAATTGCTCGGCCGACGAGAAGGCAGAGCTATTACCAACCAGGCGCACCTTCACACCAGCCTTTGCCCGTGCGATGACCGCGTTCATCATGATCGATGGAACGTTGGTGAAGGCGACATAGGCATCGAGTGTCTTCTGAGCACCGTTGACAAAACCAGTGAGCGCAGTGATGGAATCGCCCGGCGGCTGGAAGTCGGGCCCGCTCGGACTCCATACGAGACTGCCGCGAGTTGAAGCTGGCCACGGTTGATACGGCGGGAAGTCAGCAACAAAGTTTGCTTCGATTTCGGCAGCGTCATCGGTATTGGTATCAAGCACGGCAAACCCGCGTGCACCAACAGGTCCGTAGGGTCCGGGACCGAAGTAGCTGGCTTGAAGGTTCCAATCGCCAACCATCACACGTGCCTGCGGAGTGCCCGCATCGAGAATGATCGCCTTTTCATGCGCGTAATGAAACTCTGGACGACTCAATTGCGCATTGATTCCCAGTACGTGAAACTGCTGCATCTTTTGAATCTGAACGGCATTTCCTTCCGGTGGATTCGGCTGACCGATCAGCTGCCGCGAGATCGATAGCCGAACAGAGATTCCCTTCTTGACCGCTGCCGCAAGCGGGTTAACGAGTGGTTTGTAATTGGGATCCATCTCGTAGATCGAGATATCGATCGACTTGGTCGCCGTTTTGATGAATTTGACGACGGGCGTGATCCCATCATTTGGCTGGATGTTGTTCAGCACGATCTGGTCAGAAGGCGTGACCGCCGATGGAATCGGGACAGCTGACGAAGTGGGACTCGAAGATGAACTCCCGGAACAAGCCGCCAGGGATGAGACCACCAAGGCACCCGAAACGGCGATAGCCGCAGTCTTCAATCGCATGAATCGAGCCTAGTAGAAATTGGTCTAGTAGGGCGTACTCACCGAGAAATCGCGATTGAAGACGGCCTCGATCGCATTCACGGAGTTCACTGTCGTGACAAACGCACCGAGCTCTCGCTCATCGTTGATCGACTCATCAAGAAACGGATTCTCGGATCCCACAAATGCCACCGCTTGCGAGGTCGCTGCATCAACGACGATCGTCTTGGTGTGGATATACAGGAATTTGCTCGGATCGACAATCGCCTTCGGACCGTAGACGACCTGTACCCCGGCGGCTTTCAACGTTGGCAGAGCTTGACTGTTGATACCCCCTTTGTTGCCAACGATGCGAACTTTGACTCCAGCTTTCGCCCTGTTAAGCACGGGTTGGTACAACTGCGAAGGAAGGGCAAGTGCCTGGACGTAGATGTCGAGCGTGTTCTGGGCACCGTTAATCAAACTCGTCAATGCTGCAACCGCGTTGCCGGGAGGTTGGTACTGCGCAGCACTCGGACCCCAAACTAGGTTGGGCTGCGTCGCTGCGGGCCACGGTCCGTACGGCGGCCAATCGGCATTGAAGGTTTCGTTGATGCGATTTACGTCTTGCTCGTTTGTATCAATCACCGACATCCCGCGCGTGCCGCCTTCGCCTGGGAAGATCGGCTTCGGGTCAACGCCGAAATATCCAGCACCTACGTTGAAGTCACACACCATCACTCGCTGCGAGGATGTGCCAGCATCGAGGCTGATGTCTTTGGCGTGCGAGTCATGAAACTCGGGCCGACTGAGTTGAGTCGGAATTCCCAACTTTATCAACGTCTTCTGATCAGCAACGTTGTGATTGTTAACTGGCTCGCCAAACAATTGCCGCGACAGAAGCAGGCGCACAACAACGCCCCGCTTTTGCACGTTTTGCAAGGCCGACACAATCGGTTTGTATGTCGGATCGAATTCGTACATGTACATGTCGATTGAGTTCGTCGCGGAATTGATGAAGTCCACGACCGGCTGGACACCGTCGGTCGGCTCGACAGTCGCAAGATTGATTTGATTCGACGGTTGTGCACCACCGGGCAAGGATTCTGTTGAGCTTGAACATGCACCGAGCCCAGAAACGGCGATGGCCGCAACCGCGACCCCAACAAGCACGCGGAAAGAACGGCGCGATCGGCGCGTCAACATAGAAATCGACCCTAGCCGTTACTCGGCCACAAGGTAACTTCGTCGCAGGCGCCGGAATCGGCGGATCCGGTGCGCCATTCCTTACGAACCCTTGTTCATTTCGCGATTGATCTCCTCGTCAGTGATTGGCTTCTGGCCGAAGATCGCCCAAGCCTGCATCGCCAAGACAAATGCGCCAACCACCAGGATCCAGATCGGCCAGAAACCGCCCATGCCTGACAAAGCCCAAATCGCGGTCATAAATAGAAAGCCGACGATCCATCCCACGACTTGGATCCAGAACGCACGCTTCTTGTGTAGCCGGGCGATCGCTGCTTGGCGGGGGTCGGTCGGGATCGTTCCGCCTACGGGCGGCACAGGCGGTGGGGTAGCCGTTGGATCAGTCATTGCAAACCTCCTGTTGAAGAAGTGTTGTTAGGACGAGGCTACTGACTTCGGAAAGTGACCGTCTGTGTCGCCGCGCCGGGCGCGCGTACGTGGACCTCGTTGTTTCGGTTAGGCGCAACTCGGACCGTGGTCCAACCCGCACCCTTGCGGTTGAGTTTGACGGCTTTCCAGTTGTTCCTGTCGTTCACGCGCACAGCGGCCTTGCGCGGAGTCGGTGCCCCAATGCCTTGCGCCTTCACATAGATTCGGAATTTCACTGCGCCAACCGCTTTGCTTGAGCTCGTCAGCATCACGCTCTTGCCCGAGCGACCGCCGCCGCCATCGCTTCCGCCATTGTTGACGACGATGTTGGAGAATGCAGATGCGACGCCTACTTGGCCTTGGGTGTTGTTCGCCGTTACCGACCATTGCGCTTGCGCGCCAGCACCTAGTGGACCGATCGTGCAGAACGTCAACGGAGTCGTGCCACACGTGGCGAACGAACCAAGCGTGAAGTTGGGAACGATCGTGTAGTACGAGATCGCGCTTCCGCCGGTGTAGGCGGGCGGCGTCCAATGAAGTGTCGCGATTCCGTTGGCAATAGTTGCGTAGACATTCGTCGGCGCGCCGGGAACGGCCGGAACCGTGATCGCTTTCGCACCGGTGCTTGTTGGACTATTGCCATTGGCATTCGTGGCAAACACGCTGATCTTGTAGGTCCCTCCCGGCGTCAATCCGGGAATGGTGCAGAACGTCAAAGGCTTGCTACCTGCTGTCGAAGAGGTCGCAGTGCACGATTGACCGCCGGGGCTCGCAGTTGCTGTGTAGCTGGTAATCGGGGAGCCACCGTCAGTCGTTGGGACACCCCACCAGGCCACGATGTTGTCTTTGCCAGCCATCCCGCCGACCGACAACGGCGTGGGAGCGTCGGGCACACCGGCGGGCGTTACTTCAGGAGAAACTGCTGGTTGCGACGCCCCGTAAATATTGATCGCCACCACGTCGAACTGGTACTTGTTGCCGTTCTTCAATCCGGTCACTGTGCAACTGAGTTCGGTGGCAGCCGTCTTGCACGAAGGCTTGATGATTCCGGTAGTGGCAGTCACTTTGTAACTCAGGATGACGGCGCCACCTTGATCGGTTGGCGGCGACCACGACACGACTGCGGATTGGTTTGCGCCTTGCGCCATGACATCGGTCGGCGGCGAAGGAACTTTGCTGCCTGGAGTAACTGGTGCGCTCGGTGCTGACGGCAGAGACGACTTGCCAGCCTTGTTGGTGGCAACGACGGTGAAGACATAAGGCGTGCCGTTAGTCAGTCCAGTGACTTTGCACTTCTTTGCAATGCCGAGGATTCCCGAGTCTGTTGTGCAGGTCCCATTCGGAGATCCCTTGTCGTTTGCCGAACTCACTGCGTAGTGCACGATGTTGCTGCCGCCGCTGTCAGTAGGTGCCTCCCATTTGACGGTGGCTTCTCCGACACCCGCTTCCGCAGTGACACCCAACGGCTGCGTTGGATCCCCGCTTGGGACTACCCAGTTGGGATCAGACGCCCACGGACCTTGCATACCGTTGGTCGCTGCAACGTAAACGCCGTATCTCGTGCCGTCTTTGAGGCCATCAACGAGGCAAGAGGTCGCCGACGCGGCCGCGGTGCATCCGCCCACCTTGATACCGATCAAGTCAGTCACCTTGACGATGTAGCCCGTGATCGGTTTGCCGCCGTCAGAAGCAGGAGCAGTCCATTGCGCAGTGATTTGCTTGTCGCCGGCAACACCGAGGACATTTTGCGGAGCCGTCGGCGCACCCGCAGGGGTTACTGAATTCGTGGGGACTGAAGCTGGACCCCACCCGTATTTGTTGTGTGCCGTGACCGTAAATGTGTAGGCCGTTGCGTTGGTCAATTTCTTAACTGTGCACGAGTGGAACGTGGCAATTAGCGGGTGGCAGGTAAGTCCACCTGGCGACGATGTCACCTCGTAGTCGTTGATCAGCGCAGAGCCTGATGACTCGGGTGCATTCCACGTGACCACAGCTTGTTGCGACGTGTCACTGCTTGCGGCTGGGTTGAGCGGCGCTGTGGGTGGCTTTCCACCAGGCGTCACCGCATTGCTGGGATCGGACTGAGGGGAAGTCTCGGGTGGTTTGGTGTTATTCGTCGCAGTCACCACAAATGTGTAAGTGGTGCCGTCGACAAGGCCGGGCACCTTGCAGTGAAGGGCTGGCGGCACCAACAGGAAGCGCTTGGTGGTGCATGTTTGGGTTGCCGAGTCCTCGCCTTTGTTGTTGTTCGTGGTCACGGTGTAGCTCGTGAGTTCCTTGCCACCGTCGTGAGTAGGCGTCTTCCATTGCACGTCAGCGTTTCCGATGCCCGCTGTCGCTACGACGTCCAGCGGCGGGGTGGGCGGACCCAACGGGATAACTGAACCAGAAGCCTTGCCCGCTTTCGACGAACCGAATGCATTTGTTGCCACGACCGTGACCGTGTACTTCTCACCATTGACCAAGTTCCCGATGTCACACGAAGTGCCCTCAGGTGCAGGGCAGGAACTTGCAGAACCCTTGGTCGATGCAGTGGCGACGTACCCGGTGATGGGCGAACCACCGTCGCTTGTTGGTGGTTGCCAATTCACGGTGATCGACGAGTCACCAGGTGTTGCGGTTACCGACAACGGAGGCGACGGCACGGTCCCGGGCGTGACTGTGGCCGAAGAGGGTGAGTCGCCCGAGGGTAGGCCCAACCAGTTAGTCGCATTCGCAGTGAATGAATAGCCCTGACCGTTGGTGAGCTTGTTGACGGTGCACGAAGTCTCGGTGAGATACGCGGTGCAGGTTTGGTCGCCCGGGCTGGCAGTGACGACCGTGAACTTGATGGGGCCGCCTTGCGCTGGCGCAGTCCAACTGACCTTGACCTTGGTGTTGCCCGCAACTCCGGTGACATCAGTCGGCGTGTCTGGCGTGTACTTGCCGGGTGTTGCCTTGACCGGTGTTGAGGCGCCCGATGTCTGCTGGGGCGGACCGACGTTTGTTGCAGTGACAGTGAATGTGTATTCAATGTGGTTCGTCAGCGAACTAACTGTGCAGGTCTTGTTCGTGCCGCTTGATGTGCAGCTTCCGCCGCCGGCACTTGAGGTCGCGGTGACCGTGTAATGGTCGATTGCCGAACCACCAGTGTTCTTCGGCTGGTCCCATGAAAGCGTGACTGCTCCGCTTGCCGTTTGAGCCTTCACATTGGTAGGTGGAGTCGGGGGACCAACGGGAATGACTGATGGCGACGGAGTGGAAGTGCTTGTCTCGCCCGAGTTGCTCGTGGTGGTCACCACGAACTGGTATGCCGTGCCATTGGTCAAGCCTTCGACTGTGCAGTTCGTTGTTGGAGCGTCAGTGGAGCAACTTGGCTTCTTCGCCGACGCGGTGACACCCGCGGCAACGGCAGTGACGGTGTAGGACTTGAGGCCCGACCCGCCAGTATTTGCCGGGGCTTCCCAGGTGACCGCGACCGAAGCGTTACCCGGTGTACCAACGACGCTTGTTGCCGGGCCTGGTGGACCACCAGGTGTTACTGCTGGCGAAGCCGCTGACCAATCACTCTTTCCTTTGGTAGTAACTAGGCGCGCTTGAAATGTGTAGGCCGTTCCATTAGTCAGCCCAGTGACCTTGCATTGGTTACTCAGGATCACAGAACGCGAACAAGTCAGTGTGTTGTCTTCGACAGTCTGAACCTCGTACTGCAGCGGAATCCCCGTTCCGGTGTCATCGGGCTTGTCCCAGGTAACCGTGACTGAGCCATTGCCGGCAGTGCCCGCAACATTTGTCGGCGGATCGGACTGCACTTTGCCTGGCGTAATCGGCTTGGAAGTCGCTGATGGGCCAGCACCTGCTTCGTTTGAAGCAGTGACCGAGAAGGTATAGGCAGTTCCGTTGTCCAGCTGATCAACCACGCATGTTTTGTCGGTGGCTCCCGATGTGCATGTTGCGCCACCTGGCGATGCGGTCACGTTGTAACCCGAAACCGGGTTGCCGCCATCATCCTTCGGCGCGTCCCAACTGACGGTGACTTGCTTGTCGTCACCCTTGCCGGTTACTGAACGCGGAGCGCCAGGCGTTGTGTATGGCGTGGCCGATCCACCCGACGCACTTGACGTAAATCCGGCCTGGTTGGTGGCAACAACGGTGATTTCGTAGGTACTTCCGTTGGTCAGACCCGGGATCGTGCAGTGCGTGTCGGTCGTCGATGGGCACGAAACCGTCTTGCGGGCGTAGATGGGTCCGGTCACGGCCGTTGCGACATATCCGCTGATGGGCGAACCCCCATCGCTTCCGGGCTGGTCCCAATTCACAAAGATTGATCCCTGACCGCCGGTGGCGGTGACGTTGAGCGGTGGCGACGGTGCACCAGCTGGCGTAACCGGTGGCGACGCATCCGATGAGGGCGACGTTCCTTCGGCGTTGCTTGCCACAACCGTTAGCGTGTAGGCGACGCCATTGGCCAGATTCGCAACCTTGCACGAAGTTGCTGGCTTAGTGATCTTGCTCGATGTACTGCATGTGCCAGGTGTCAATGTTTGGCCACCGGGTCCGGAACTGGCTGGGGTTGCAGTGACAACGTAACCGTTGATCCGGGACGCACCCGATGTCGACGGTGCCGTCCAGCTCGCTTCAATTTGCTGGTTGCCGGCCTTACCCGACACACCGGTTGGCGCGGATGGGTTCGAGGTTCCGGGAGTAACCGCTTCGCTCGGATTGGACGGCTGACTCTGACCAGCGACATTGGTGGCAATTACCGAGACTGTGTAAGCCGTGCCCTTTGACAAGCTGTTGATTGGACACGTGGTCTGAACGGCGCTTCCGAAACATTGCCCTGAAGCGGTCGAGCCAGAAAACGCTGTGGCGGTGAATGACTGCACCTGCGCGCCGCCATCATTCTTCGGTGCCTTCCAGGTCGTCACGATTGTTGAATCACCTTGAACGACAGCGGTCACACCAGTGGGCGGTGACGGCGGACCTGCGGGCGTCACCTGGTTTGACGGCGTTGACTCCGGTCCAGTGCCTGACAGGTTCATCGCCTCAACGGTGAATGACACCGCCTTGCCATTAGTGAGTCCCTGAACTGCACATTGGGTTGCCACAGGCGTAGGAGTCGTCGGTGGCGAGCATTTCGCGCCACTCGGTATCGAGTACACGTTGTAGCCCGTAATCGGTGAACCTGCCGTTGGTGGTGCAGTCCAACTCACCACCGCCATTCCGTTGCCAGGCGCTGCCGTGACGTTGGTTGGCGCTGCTGGAACACCGACCGGTGCCACCGGGGCTGATGCTGACGATGGCGGGCTACTCAGCGTCTTGTTCGCCGCGACCACGCTGAATGTGTAAGCGGTGCCGTTGGTGAGTTTCGAAATGGTGCAGTTGGTACCCGGGGCGATCAAACCAATACGTGATTTGGTGCATTGCGCGCCCGGAACTGGGTTGTTGTCGATGAACGCAGTAACGGTATAGCTGACGAGCCAAGTACTACCGGGGCTAGCCGATGCATCCCATGAAACGTCAATCGCGCCGCCGCCCTTGACGGGTGTACCAACGACATTGGTTGGCGGGTCGGGTGGCTGCTGACCAGGTTCGACTGGCGCCGAGGGTGCCGACCATGGAGAAACCTGACCCGCCGTGTCGGTTGCCGAAACCTGGAACGAGTACAGCGTTCCGTTCTTTAACCCGGTTACTTCGCACGTAGTGGCAAGCGGGTCGCACTTGCTTGCTGTTGCACCATCAGAACCAAGCGCCTCCCCGGAGTCTGATTGAGCGTTTGTCTGAATGGCGTACGACTTAATTGGCAGTCCACCGTTATCAGCGGGTGGAGTCCACGTCACGGTTGCACTTGAGTTATTGGCTGTTGCCTGAACGTCGGTGGGTGCTGACGGTTTTGAATTCGGTATTACGGAATTGCTGGCGGTTGATGCTGAGCTGCCGTTGGCCGTAATAGTCGTGACGATGAATGCGTAGCTGGTTCCGTTGGTCAGTTGTGTTGCCTGGCAAGTAGTCGTGTCGCCCGACGTAGTGCACGCACTCAACCCGCCGGTCGTCGCCACGGTGTAGCCGGTGACCGGTGAACCGCCGGTGTTCTTCGGCGCAACCCAGGTCACAGTTGCTGATTGGTTTCCTGCCGTTGCTGTGACGCCGGTGGCTGGACCCGGCGGGCCCATCGGTATGACTGAATTTGAGACCGTCGACGGCGGTGAATCCTTCTTTCCAAACGCGCCACCGTTTTGGGCAATGACGGTAAACGTGTAGGACGTGCCATTAGTCAGCCCGGTAATGGTGCAGTTGGGACTCAGCGTCGCCGGATCCTGCTTGCACGTTGCACCGCCAGTGGCGGCAGTGGCGATGTAACGATCCGGCTTGCCGCTTGAAGGCGTGTCCCACGTCAGCTTCGCTCCGCCGTTTGTAGCAACTGCGACAACATTGGTGGGCGCAGTGGGTTGCTCGACTTTCTTGACGTCTGGGTTCGGCTTGGCAGTGGTGTTTGAGGGATCAGGAATGTTCTTGGTGGGGAACGGAAACGGCTTGGGCGCGGGAGCGGCGGTGCTTCCGTCGGTGGGCCCGACCGGGTCTGGTGCGGCAGAGGCCTGAAGCGAGGCCATCATCACCGCTAACACGGACACGACAGCAATGAGCGCCACCCTGGCAACCCACATCTGCCGAACCGAGCTGAGCATCGACTCTCCCGAGACACGTCAAATCGCATACTTCGTCACCAGAGAGCTTGCTGGGATTTGCAGGGCAGCGCTCGGCGGCAGCCACGACTGCACCCATTTGGAGTACCCAAAAGTCGGATTTTGACCGAAAAGCTAGTTACAGACCATCACTAACGTGCGAGAGCATGCAACGCGATTCCGGCTGCAACTGACGCATTCAGCGACTCAACCTTGCTGCTTATTGGTATCGCCGCCGTCAGGTCACACGTTTGCTCAACGAGCCGTCCAAGCCCTCGGCCCTCGCCGCCGATCACAATCATGACCGAAGACGAATTGAGGTCAAGCTCGTCAATCGAGTTATCCGAGTCGCCGGCCAAACCAACGACAGTCACTCCTGCGTTCTGCGCATCTTCAACAGCGCGGCTCATGTTCGTCACCATCGCAACTGGCACGTGCGCAAGTACACCCGCAGATGAGCGCCACGCGCTTGCTGTCACTCCGGCCGATCTGCGCGAT
>JAHEXM010000244.1 GCA_023252115.1 Micrococcales bacterium
CCATAGCTCGTCGTGCCCTGCTGTCGCTGCCAATGACGCGACCGCTGGAGTTACGCGCTCGCCAGGTGACATCAGTTCGCTGCCCTGACCGGAGTCAGATCCCCGCGCGCGAATACCTGCGCCCGGCTTGCTTGCCGACAATGTGTTCCCGACCAGCAGACCATCGGTAACGGTGCCGCGTGTTCGTGCGACGACTGCGATGACCTCTTTGCCGAGCGGGTCACCGGCTTCGACCGGAGCAGCCTGTCCTTCGCGAAGCGATTTGGTGCTGGTTGATTCGTGGAAATCGAATCCGCCGAGCATGTCTCGCTTCGTCGGGCGCCTCAGTTTCCACGGACCCTTTCCGCTGACTGCCCATCCATCGACGGAAGCGGCATCAAACGCGGGGATGTCTTCGTTGGCCAAGAGTGGTGACGACAAAACGGCTCCCACCGCATCTTCAAGTGATGCCACCACGGGCTCAACTTGGCGTGCGCAATCACGGGCTCGCTGACGCGCTTCCTGCCATGAGCACTCGTCCACGGGCACATCCTCCGCTACCCCGCCGCCAAGATTGGCCACCCCATCGCAAAGCCGGACGAAACACACGCAATCCCGGCGCGAGGAACGGGCAATCCTTAAGGATCTGCGGAGGAACTTGACGCCGGTATCAACTTGACGTTAGTGTCAAGTTATGGCTCAGGTGCTTCGGTCACGGATCGATACGCGCGACCCCTCCTTTGTAGCGAACCGTGAGGCGATGCTGGCGGCACTTGCTGAAGTCGATCGCCTTCAGCTGGATGTGGCTACTGGCGGATCAAATGCCGACCCAGCCAAAGCAGCGGCCACGGTGGCTCGCCACCGCAAGCGCGGGAAACTACTGCCGCGCGAGCGCATTCAGATGTTGCTTGATAAAGATTCGCCCTTCTTGGAGCTCTCACCGCTGGCGGGATACGGCTCAGACGACGCACTTGGTGGCGGGATCGTGACCGGGCTTGGTTGGGTCAGTGGCGTCCTGTGCTGCGTTATAGCGAATGACCCCACGGTAAAAGGTGGAAGTCAGAGCCCGACCACCGTTGCCAAGGGTCTGCGTGCGATGGAAGTCGCTCGCGTCAACCGTTTGCCATTGGTGAGCCTGACCGAGTCGGGCGGCGCGGACTTGCCCAAGCAGGCAGAGATCTTCGTTCCAGGCGGCGCGAGCTTCAAAAACTTGACGCAGCTTTCGGCCGCCGGCATTCCGACGGTCACCCTTGTTTTCGGTTCAAGCACTGCAGGAGGCGCGTACATCCCCGGCATGAGCGATTACGTGGTTATGCAAAAAGACGCCGCGCGTGTGTTCCTTGGTGGACCGCCCCTGGTCAAAATGGCGATTGATGAAGATGCTGATGAGGAGTCACTCGGCGGTGCCGAGATGCATGCCCTAATGTCGGGACTAGCTGACTACCTGGCTGCCGACGAACTAGACGCGATCCGAATTGGGCGCGACATTGTTTCGCATTTGAACTGGCAACCAGCTGGTCCCGGACCAGCGCAGGAACCAGTCGACCCGGCGTACGACATCGACGACCTGCTTGGAATTGCAAGTTCGGATATTCGCGTGCCGTTTGAAGCGCGAGATGTGATTGCGCGAGTCGTTGATCGCAGCGAGTTCGAAGAGTTCAAGCCGTTGTATGGCACCACGCTGGTAACGGGTTGGGCACACATCGGTGGCTTTCCGGTTGGCATCTTGGCTAATAACGGGATCCTCTTTAGCGAGGAAGCAAACAAAGGCGCGCAGTTCATTCAACTGTGCAATCGAGCTCAGACTCCGATCCTCTTCATGCAAAACATCACCGGCTTCATGGTGGGTACGCGCTACGAACAAGGCGGGATCATCAAAGACGGCGCAAAGCTCATCAACGCCGTGTCTAACAGTTCAGTGCCGCATCTGACTTTGCAAATGGGTGCTTCGTATGGCGCTGGCAACTACGGAATGAGTGGACGGGCCTACGACCCACGCTTCGTTTTTTCTTGGCCCAACCACCGCATCGCTGTGATGGGACCGAAGCAGTTGGCTGGTGTTCTGACCATCGTTGCGCGGGAAAAGACGGAGAAAGCCGGACAGGTTTTCGACGAGGAGGCGTTTGCTCCGATTCGCGATGCCTTTGAAGCTCAAGTCGAAGCGCAATCAACCGCGCTTTATGCGACCGGGCGGATGTGGGACGACGGAATCATCGATCCGCGCGACACCAGAACTGCTTTGACTATCGCTTTGTTGGCTTGTCATAGTGCGCCGATCCATGGTGTCGGTGCAAACGACGCAGTAGCCGCAGCCGCCGGTTCAACTAGGGACGCTTCTTTCGGCGTCTTTCGGATGTGATGGCGATGGACAAGCGTGTGACGAAACTGTTGGTTGCCAACCGTGGCGAAATCGCGCGTCGAGTGATTCGAACGGCGAAGGCGATGGAAATTTCGACTGTTGCGGTCTTCTCCGAACCGGACAGGACGTCGACTCATGTGCTGGAAGCCGATGTCGCAGTCGCTCTCGGCGGAGTGACCAGCAGCGAGTCCTATCTGGATGCGGCGAAGATTCTGGATGCAGCGCGGCGCACCGGGGCGGATGCGATCCATCCTGGATATGGATTCCTGTCAGAGAATCCCGATTTCGCTCAGGCGGTTCTCGATGCTGGTTTGACCTGGGTGGGTCCAACACCGGACTCAATTCGGGCCATGGCTCTGAAAGTCGAGGCAAAGCGGCTTGCCGAGGCGGCAGGCGTTCCACTTGTGCCGGGTGCCGAGGTCGGAGCCGGTGCCAACGAAACCCAGTTGCGCGCACTAGGCGACGGCGTTGGGTATCCACTGCTAGTCAAAGCGTCTGCTGGTGGTGGTGGCAAAGGCATGCGTGTTGTCGAGTCCAGCGATCAGCTGGTGCAACATGTCGAGACCGCGCGACGTGAAGCTGAGTCTTCCTTCGGCGATGCCACCGTCTTCTTTGAGCGCTATCTGACAGGCGCGCGCCATGTCGAAGTCCAGGTGTTTGGTGACACTGCGGGCAACGTGATTCACCTATTTGAACGAGAGTGTTCGATTCAGCGCCGTCATCAAAAGATCGTCGAGGAATCACCGTCGCCCGGTGCCACTGCAAGCACGTTGAAGTCGATGTTTGATGCATCGCTTTCGTTGACACGTGCGATTGGTTACGTCGGAGCGGGAACAATTGAGTTTTTGGTTTCTGGTGAAGGCGACTCGCAGGAGTTCTTCTTCCTCGAAATGAATACCCGACTGCAGGTTGAGCATCCGGTCACCGAAGAGGTAACCGGCCTCGATCTAGTGGAGTGGCAATTACGGGTTGCTCGCGGAGAACAGTTGCCACTTGAGCAATCCGAGGTTTCCCAGGACGGACATGCGATTGAGGCGCGTTTGTATGCCGAAGATCCAGCCCGCGGGTACTTGCCAAGTGTCGGTGACCTTGCACTGCCTGCCTTTGTCGGAGACGGGGTACGGCTTGAAGCTGCATTTGAAGGCCCCGGATCCGTAACCCCGTATTACGACCCGATGATCGCGAAGGTCATTGCGCATGGCGAAACGCGTGGCGAAGCCGAAAGACGTTTGGCGGCCGGCCTCAAGGGCATGGAAGTCACCGACCTGATCACCAACCGCGAGTCTCTCGTCGCGATCATTGAGTCAGACTCTTTCGCGGCTGGCGCAACAACTACCGACTTCCTGGACAAACACCCGGAATTGCTCGCACCGCGTTTGTCGAAGAGTGTGCGTACTCGCCACTTGGTAGCGGCCACGATCTGCCGTGCGCTTTCCGATACGGGCGGTAGCGGTTGGAGCCGCAGCGTTCCGAACGGTTGGCGCAATGTGAATGTGCTGCCGCAAACCTGGCGCTGGGTGTATGAC
>JAHEXM010000245.1 GCA_023252115.1 Micrococcales bacterium
CCACAAGTCGCAACGTCTTTTTTTCACCCGAACCGCCGATCATGATGGGCGGGTGTGGTCGGCTAAGCGGTTGTGGCGAGTTGATTGTCTCGGCAAGTTGATAGTGCTCACCGGAGTATGGACCGTTGTTGTCGCTCCACATCTGCAAAACAATCTGAAGTGTTTCCTCAAGTCGTTCGAATCGCTCTGCCAACGGCGGAAATGGCACGCCTAGAGCGGCATTTTCCCGCTCGTACCAGGCAGCACCGATCCCGAGCGCGGCCCGTCCGCCTGACAGCACGTCTAACGTCGAAACAATTTTCGCTAGGAGTCCGGGATGGCGATACGTAACACCGGTGACAAGTAACTGAAGTTGCACCGTGCTGGTGCACCCAGCCAAGTAACCAAGTGTCGTGTAGCCCTCGAGCATCGGAGCGTCAACATCGCCAAGTCCCATACCGGCAAGCTGTAGGTAATGATCCATAAGTGAAATGTTGTCGACTCCGACTTGTTCGGCGCTCGCAGCAACTTGTGCCAGCGTTGCGCCGATCGAAGGTGGGCCGCCCGCAATGTCAAAATTGACGATATGTATTCCGAGTCTCATGCGTTCCAGAGTAGGGCGATTGTCGGCAGTGCACTACGCCTTGTGCTGACCGACATGAGCTTTAGTCCTTTGGGTCAGTTAGATCGCGTTCGTAGTAGTAGTTGACTGGCCCCCCGGGCTTACCTTCGCTATTGGAAAATCCTTCGCTCTCATAAAGTGCACGCGCCGCCACGTCATCGTCGCCGCTGCCCAAATCCATGTAGTCGGCACCGCGCTCTCGAGCCAGATCCATGGATGCTCGAAGCAGTGCGCGACCAATTCCGTTTCCGCGACACTCCGGGACGATGTACAGCTCGGCCAAATAGCATTCGGACGCTGCCGACCAGATCGCTTGTCGAAATCGCATCACACATAGTCCCGAGGTTCGCCGGGTTGCCAAGTCGTCAACGAGCAAGACTTCGGTATCGCCGTTTTTGATCATTGCCGCGAGACGTTCAGCGAGCACCGCCGGACCCGGGGTTTGGTCGTCGTACTCCGTGTTGAAGTCGTGCAGCAGTTGCCCAACGATTTGGCAATCAGCGTTGGTGGCTTGGGCACTCCAGATCCGAAGCGCACCTCTCGCCATGCTTTGTTAGTCAGACCGCGGGCTACGAACAGCCCGAGGTACTCCCGCAGCCTTCGCAGACATAGCAGCTACCTGATGGGCGCATCTTCGTTCCGCAGGTGAAACACAACGGAGCATCAGCAGCCTTGCCCTGAATTGCTTCAAGTAGCTCTGTCGACGAATGCACCTCTGACACCGGGCGCTCCCCAGGAGTGGGCGTCTCCAACACTTCTTCAAGCACATCGCTGATTGCTTCAAGGACAGGAGCGGATTGCGCCAACGTCTCTACTGCTGCCTCGACCTCTGGCGGCGCTGACGATGCGTCGTAGTTGCCGCCAGCAACCTGAGCCGAACGCTCTTCGGCGGTGAAGATGCCGAGTGAAGCACGAATCTCTTCCGGCAGGAAGTCCAACGCAAGGCGCCGGAAGATGTAGTCCATGATCGACTGCGCCATCCGCACATCGGCATCGTCTGTCATTCCTGCCGGATCAAAGCGCATGTTGGTGAACTTCGTTACGTACTGCTCAAGTGGAACTCCGTACTGAAGTCCGATCGAGATCGCGATGGAAAATGCATCCATCATTCCGGCAAGCGTCGAACCCTGCTTGCTCATCTTCAGGAAGATCTCGCCAAGTCCACCATCGGGGTATTTCGATGCCGTCATGTAACCCTCGGCACCTCCGACGCTGAACGAAACAGTCTGAGCCGGGCGTGACTTCGGCAGACGTTTGCGAACCGGCCGGTACTCGATAACGACGTCTTTCTCTTCTTTCTTGCGGGCGTCGTTGAGCGGCTGTCCGACTTTGCAGTTATCGCGGTAGATGGCCAGAGCCTTGAGACCGGTCTTCCATCCTTCGAGGTAGATCTCTTTTACCTCGTCGATGGTTGCCGACTCGGGCATGTTGACCGTCTTGGAGATTGCGCCGGACAAGAACGGCTGCACCGCCGACATCATTCGCACGTGACCCATGGGCGGGATAGCCCGCGTTCCCATGGCGCAGTCAAAGACGCTGTAGTGCTCCGGCTTCAGTCCCGGCGCATCGATGACGTGTCCATGCTCGGCGATGTGCTCAATGATCGCCTCGATGGTCTCTGCCGTGTATCCCATGCGGTTAAGTGCGCGCGGGATCGTCTGATTCACGATCTGCATCGATCCGCCGCCGACCAACTTCTTGAACTTCACCAGCGAGAAGTCAGGTTCAACACCGGTCGTGTCGCAATCCATCATGAAACCGATGGTTCCAGTCGGCGCTAAAACGCTGGCCTGTGCATTTCGCCAGCCCTGTTTGGTTCCGATATCGACACAGTCTTTCCAAGCTTTGGCCGCCGCAACAAGAACGTCTCCGTCCAGCGTGGTGACCGACCGAACCGTGTCGCTTGCCGCAGCATGCTTGCGCATGACACGTGCATGCGCCTGCGCATTGCGGGCATAGCCCTCATACGGACCGACAATCCCGGCAAGTTCGGCCGAGCGCTTGTAGGACGTACCGGTCATCAGGCTCGTAATACCAGCGGCAAGTGCGCGGCCACCGTCCGAGTCATACGCCAATCCCACCGCCATCAAGAGAGCACCGAGGTTGGCGTAGCCAATGCCCAGCTGACGGAATTTGCGTGTGGTGTCGCCAATGGATTCCGTTGGGAAGTCGGCGAAGCAAATTGAAATATCCATCGCGGTGATGATGAACTCGACTGCCTTCGCGAACTTTTGTGCGTCAAAGGTGTCGTCATCCTTAAGGAACTTGAGCAAGTTCAAACTCGCAAGGTTGCACGACGAGTTGTCAAGGCTCATGTACTCCGAGCACGGATTCGACGCGGTGATGCGACCAGTCTCGGGGTTCGTGTGCCAATCGTTGATGGTGTCGTCGTACTGGATGCCCGGATCTGCGCATGCCCACGCCGCTTCGCACATCTTGTTAAAGAGCGACTGGGCATCAACTGTCTCAATCACTGAGCCGTCGGTACGTGACTTCAAGCCAAACTCGGTGCCGCCTTCGACTGCACGCATGAACTCATCGGATACCCGGATTGAGTTGTTGGCGTTTTGGTACTGGACGCTGGTGATGTCACGCCCGCCCAAGTCCATGTCGAATCCCGCGTCACGAAGTGCGCGGATCTTTTCTTCCTCGCGCCATTTCGTCTCAATGAATTCTTCGACATCGGGGTGGTCGACATCAAGCACAACCATCTTGGCTGCCCGCCGAGTGGCACCACCGGACTTGATGGTTCCTGCAGAAGCATCAGCACCACGCATGAAGGACACCGGACCACTTGCGGTACCACCTGACGAACGAAGAAGTTCCTTGCTCGACCTGATTTGCGAAATGTTCAGACCAGCTCCGGAACCACCCTTAAAGATCATTCCTTCTTCTTTGTACCAATTGAGGATGGAAGTCATCGTGTCGTCGACTGCCAGGATGAAACAGGCCGACACTTGCTGCGGAGAGTTGGTGCCGACGTTGAACCACACCGGGCTGTTAAACGAGAACACCTGGTGCAGAAGCATCCATGTCAGCTCGTGCTCAAAGATCTCGGCATCGGCGTCGGTCGCAAAGTAGCCGTTCTCTTTACCCGACTTGACGTAGGTCAACACGACCCGATCAATCAGTTGCTTCAAGCTCCACTCACGGCTTTCGGTATCGAGAGCACCGCGGAAATACTTGGTGGTGACGATGGTGGAGGCGTTGACTGACCAGAAGTCGGGGTACTCGACACCACGCTGTTCAAAG
>JAHEXM010000246.1 GCA_023252115.1 Micrococcales bacterium
GTATCTCTGCGGAGGCAGCTAGTCGGCGTCCCCACTCGTCCTGCACACAAACAAGCCCACGCTCAGTTCGGCTGGGCTCAAACAGAGATGACTTCGCGGCGAAATAGTCTTCGATATCGGAATGGAAATCCAGGTGGTCATTGCCCAGGTTGGTGAACACTGCCAACGCAAACTTCACCCCATCGACTCGACCGAATCGCAACGCGTGGCTCGACACTTCCATTGCGACATTGGTGACGCCAGCCTCCAGCATCACGGCCAGAAGAGCATGTACTTCCGGCGCTTCTGGCGTCGTTCGCACCGACGGAATCTGATCGTTGCGAATCCGGATAGCAAGGGTGCCAATGATCCCCGTCACGATTCCAGCGCGCTGCCAGGCAGCCTCCAACAAGATGCTCGTCGTGGTCTTCCCATTTGTTCCGGTGATCCCGACCACGGTCAACGACTGGGACGGATTGCCGTAGACCCAGGCGGATACCTCGCCGAGAATCGCGCGCGGGTCATCGACCACGACAAGGGGGGCACCGCAATCGGCAGCATGCTGAGCACCAGCTGAATCGGTTAGAACTGCGACAGCCCCAGACTTGACCGCGGCATCAGCGAACTGGGCGCCGTGCACATTGGCCCCGGGCAAGGCAGCGTAGATATCGCCGGACAGGATCTTGCGCGAGTCCAACGAAATGCCAGTGACGCTCAGGCTGCCGATCTCAGGATCAAGTGGCCCGAGGCCGGGGGCTTGTGCCAATTGTCGTGGCACGGGACGCGGTCGCGTCGGGATCGGGTTGTGCTCACCACTCACTGGGTGTATTTCTTCTGCTTCGCCGTGCCCTTCGCGAACGTCGGCAGCAGTACCGCCTTCGATCCTGAAGGTGGAATTTGCAGAGACTGAAGCGCCGCCGTCATGACCGTCTTGAAGACAGGCCCGTCGGTGACACTGCCGAAGTGTTCCTTCTTGGGGTTCTCCATGATGGCCAGCACCACCAGCTTGGGATTGTCTGCTGGCGCTAACCCAATAAACGAAGACGTGTAGCCCTTGTAGCAGTGACATCCGTCGTCGATACGGAAGGCAGTACCAGTCTTTCCGGCGACTCGGTAACCGGGGATCGCAGCTTGGGGAGCCGTACCGTTCATGGTGACGACTTCCTCCATCATTTGAATCAGGGTCTTCGTCGTTTCCGGCGTCATGACCCGCTGCGCAGTCGGTGCAGGTGGTCGGGTCACGCTTCCATCGGGACTGATAACCGAGTCGATTATTTGCGGTTGGACCCGAACGCCGCCGTTTGCAATGGTCGAGAATACTTCAGCGACCTGCATGGCATTCATCGAGAAACCCTGGCCGAAGGCGATTGTGGGGAACGAAGTTGAGGTCCAGTCCTTAACTGGTGGCAAATACCCGGGAGTCTCAAACGGGAAGCCGAGACCACTTGGCTGAGCAACTCCGAAGCTCTTGAGATAGCCATACAGCTTGTCCTCACCGATTTTCTCGGCAGCTTGAATAGTGGCGATGTTGGACGAGCGGGCAAGAGCTCCGGTCAACGTCAAGCTCAGGAAGCCGTGACTGATGTCGTCGTGGAACGTTGTGCCACCACGTTCAAGGGTGTTCGGGTCAGGAATCACAGTCAACGGGTCCGCTGCATGTTCGTTCAGCACACCCGACATCGTCATGACCTTGGCTGTTGATCCAGGCTCGAACACATCTTGGACTGCACGGTTTCGTAGCAACAATGGATCGCGGTTGGGATCTCCGGGATCAGCAGTTGGCACCGAGGCCATCGCCAAGATCCGCCCAGTCGAGGGCTCTTCGATGATGACCATTCCGCTATCGGCCGCGTATGCCTTGACCGCGTCCAACATCGTCTTCTGGGCGACCCACTGCAAATCACGGTTAATAGTGAGCTTGTAACTCTTGCCCTGTGTTGGATCAACTTGCTTTTCGCTGCCGGTCGGGATTTGGCCGCCTGTGGCGCTTCGCTCTAATACCCGGTAACCCGAATTTCCCGCGAGCTCTTTGTCGAATTGATATTCAAGGCCTGACTTACCCTCGCCATCGACGTTGACGAAACCCAACAAATTACCCGCAAGGGTTTTGCCTGGGTAGTCGCGGATCGAGGTCCGCTCGCTGAGCACGCCAGGAACAGCCGTGTCCTTGGACTGCTGAAGTGCCTGAACCTGCGCCCACTGATCGAGGGTCACCGCCCGCGCCACATACGCAAACCGCTTCGTACCGGTTAGAGATTTTTGGATGCTTTCGGGGCTGAGCTTCAAAATAGGAGCAAGCCGGGCAGCCGCACCGGCTGGATCAACTACCAATGTCTGGTCAACAGTGACATCACGTGCCGGCACCGACGCTGCAAGCGGGACATTGTTGACGTCATAGATCGTGCCGCGTTCAGCAGGCAACGTGACTTTGATCGTTCGACTACTTTGCGCGGTCGCGGCGAGGCCATCGGATTGCACTGTTTGTAGATCAATCAGTCGCGCAACGAATAGCGACATCACAATCAACGCCACAATCAAGGCGACACGTAGGCGCCCGCTGCCATCGGTTAGCCGGAACGGCAGTTTGAGTGATGCCCAGCTCTGCGCGATCCACCCCATGGGACTCTGCTGCTTGCGGTCGCGATCGAAGTCTTCGTCTTGGTCGTCATCGCTACGACCTCCCGGCATGCGCGGCGGTGAAGCAACACTCATTGGCCGGCCACCACGATGCCGATTGATTGTTCTCCGCCCGGGTCGACTGGCAGTACCGGGCTACCCGGTACAACTGGACCTGGAACGAGCGCACCGCCACCTGATGGTGTGCCCGGAGTAACTGAACCTGGAGCTCCTGGCGCGACCGGTACGACCGGAGTCGTTGGATCGACAGGCACCGCGAATTCGCCACCAGGGTCAACTGCCGCACCCGGCACGGTTGCGTTCGGATCAACAGTCACGGTTGCCGGCGCCTTTTTCTTCTTCGGCTTTTCGGGTTCGGGTGGGGCGAGTCCTGGCGTTCCTTGCCCGAGCAAGTTTCCATCCGATAGTCGCAGGAACACCGGTGCCCCACCGGCAACCATGCCCAGGTTTGTTGCGAGTTGTTCAAGTCCAACAGGTGACTGCGCGGCCGCGACCTGCGCCGAGAGTTGCTGTTCCTTGAGCACCGCGTCATTTGCGCGGATTTTGTAGTCCTGAAGCCGGAAGCTGTCTTGCGCCAGCGCCGTGTTCAACATCAGCAGTGCGACCAAGATGACCGAAAGCGCCAAACCCACCATCAACAGAAAGGCGCTAGATCCCAGTCGAATCTTGCGCCCCGCCAAAACAAGGCGGATCGGCTTGCCATTGATCAGTCCGGACAGTCCGGGAATCGCGAGTGGCCCAACCGATAGCGCACCATCGCTCGTGGGTACTGAGCTCGAAGACGACAGAGCTGTCCTGGAGTCCGATCCCCCCGGGGCCGACTTACGCTTTTGGCTGGTCACACTCGGCCGAATCAGCCGAGCGCCCCCACCCTTGCGCACTGACCCGCGGCGGGAGCCCTCATGGGGCACCGCGGTCATGCTGCCTCCCTCAAACGTTGCACGACACGTAACCGTGCAGATGCTGCGCGCGGGTTCGCCGCGACTTCTTGAGGTGACGGTACCTCCGCTCCGCGCGTTACTAGGCGTAACGAAGGCCGCGCGTCGTCAGGAATTACCGGAAGCTTACGTGGGGCTGAATCGACCGATTTCGCTGCAAAACAGCGTTTTACCACGCGATCCTCGAGCGAGTGGTACGCCAAAACCGCCATGCGGCCGCCCACGACCAAGGCAGCAAGACCGGCATCGATTGCTGTAGCCAAGTCCTTGAGCTCACCGTTGACTTCAAT
>JAHEXM010000247.1 GCA_023252115.1 Micrococcales bacterium
CAGTGCTGCAAGAGCGCTCATTCCTCTCTAGCGCTGCGTGAGCAATTTGCTGGGTCCGTGTCACACGAAACGTTCCACCGTTGCGCACCTCGCATGTGCGCACGCCTCCGTGTGTCCAGGGCCAAAGGTGAGACGCGCGCCAAGCGAGGTGGTGCGTATTGGGAGGGACTATTTCTTGAAACGCACGATCATCGCCGCAGCGCTTGTCACGGCAGCGCTGATTCCGGTGACCGGTGTGGCTTCTGCTCAGGCGGCAAGCAACGGAGTGAATGTTCGATCTGCATCTTTGCCTGCAGTACAGGCAAAACGCCCCGCGGTGGCTCGCACTATGTCGCCATACAAGTTTGGCACCGTGAAGTACTCGAAGTGGTTTGCGCGCTACTACATGCAACGCAAATACCACTGGAATGATGCGCAATTCCGCGCGCTAGTCCCGCTTTGGGAGCATGAATCGGGCTGGGGTCATCATGCGGGCAGCGTTGGGCATGCCTATGGCATTCCGCAGTCTCTGCCTGGTTCCAAGATGCGTTCTGCCGGCAAGGATTGGCAGAACAATCCCGAGACTCAGATCAAATGGGGACTCGCCTACATCAAAGATGTCTATGGATCACCCACGCGAGCCTGGTCATCCTGGCAAGGCAAGCGCTGGTACTAGATCCAATTAGCTCACCGTGCCCAAGAGTGGTGACACCGATCGAAAGGTCTGGTGTCACCACTCTTTGCCTGCTACCAATAGCGGCCGACCCGTACTCTGGCCGCGTGCTTCCTCAAGTGACCTTCCTGGGCCACGCGACCGTATTGGTCGAAATGGGTGGACTTCGGATACTGACTGATCCGGTGTTGTCCGCGCGTGTGATGTTTCTTGGACGGGTCGCAACTGAGATTGATCCGCAGTTGTATTCAAACATTGATGTTGTGGTGATTTCACATATGCATCATGACCACTGCGACGTTCGCTCGTTGCGCCAAATGCCGTATGCGCGCATGATCGTGCCAAACGGTGCCGGGTCATGGTTCGCAAAGAAAGGGTTCAACAACGTCGTTGAACTCCAAGCAGGGCAGAGTGAATTTGTTGGCGACGTAGTTTTCAATGCTGTACCCGCGGTCCATGACGGAACGCGCACGCCTTTTGGTCCGCACGCGGACGCATTGGGTTATGTGATGTCGACTGACGATTCGTCCGTCTACTTCGCTGGAGACACCGATGTGTTCTCTGGGATGCGCGCCATCGGTGAATCTGTTGGTCGGCAGTTGGACATCGCGCTCCTTCCAGTCTGGGGTTGGGGACCCAATCTGGGCCCCGGGCACATGAATCCCCGAAGTGCGGCAGATGCCGTTCGACTGCTGGACGCAAAGTATGCGATGCCGATTCACTGGGGCACGCTGTTTCCGGTTGGCTTGCGCAAGGTCCGACCGAAGTTCGGCAGCCTGCTGACTGACCCTCCCCAGACTTTCGCGGCAATCGCGACGCAACTTGAGTTGCCGACCAAGGTGCGAGTAATTCAGCCAGGCCAACCGATGGTGTACGACCAATGACCGACAAGCCAGCTGCAGATATGTCAACCACCGAGGTGTCGGAAGCAGAAAAGAAAGAGGCGCGCGCAGCGATGGTTCGCGCTGGGCGCGATCTGTCGAAGGACCCATGGTTTCAGCGTCACCGGGTTCGTGATGCGTTAGGGCGTTTCATCATTGGTGTGATCGTTTTGTCGATCACGATCGCAATTGCGCCGGGTATTTCAGAGACACAGTGGTATGGCATTCCGATTGCGGTTGTCCTCACCACGATTTTCGGCGCGATACTGCGCCCGCTGATGATCCGAGTAGCGCTGCCCCTGGGCTGGTTCGGCGCAGCCTTTATCGCGATCTTCGGCAACGTGATCATCATGTATCCGGCGCTGAAGTTTGCACCGGGTATTGGGACTCAAGGCATCGGCGAGGTATTTATCGCCACCTGGATTTACGCAATCATCATGGCGTGCGTTCAGTGGGTGCTTGCATCGGATTCTGACGACGTCTTCTTGACACACGCCTTGCGACAAAGCACCAGAGGTGGCGTGTGGGGAATGAATATTTCCCAGGAGGAACTTCAAGCAATCAGGGACGGAGGACATCCAGCTACTGGCGTGATTTTCGTTCAACTAGATGGCCTTCCAGCACCCGTACTGGATTGGGGAGTGAAGTCTGGAAACTTTCCGACCCTGTCGCGATGGATGCGAGACGGCACAAGTGAGTGGACAGAGTGGACTGCTCGTGTCCCGTCAACTACTCCCGTTTCGCAGGCTGGCATTTTGCATGGCAATAGCGACAACATGCCCGCTTTCCGTTGGTATGAAAAGGATGCCGGGCGCTTGATCGTCTGCAACCATCCGCCAGATGCTGCGCTAATCGAGTCGCGCATTTCGGATGGCCGCGGCCTACTCGCCGACCAAGGGACCAGCATCTCGAATCTTTTCTCTGGCGATGCGCAAGACCGTCTGTTGGTGATGAGTGGCATGAGCAAGGTGCGATCGGGTCTTGGACCGTCAAAGTCCTATTCGTCCTTCTTTACGCACCCCTCCGGATTTACCCGCGCATTGGTATTGACCATCGGTGAAATGATCAAAGAGAAGTACCAGGCGCGCACCCAAGAAAGGCGTAACGTCGAACCGCGAATCAAACGCAAGGGTTCATATGTCTTTCTGCGCGGCATTACCAATGTTTTGTTGCGCGACTTAAACACTGCGCTCGTCATTGAAGCCATGATGAAGGGTTCGAAAAGTATCTATGTCGACTTTGTCGACTACGACGAAATCGCTCATCACGCAGGCGTTGTTCGCGCTGAATCACTGCGTGCACTCGAAGGACTCGATCACGTGTTGGGGCAACTTGAACGGGTGCGAACTTATGCACCGCGCCCGTATGAGTTTGTGTGTGTAAGTGACCACGGTCAGAGTCAAGGGTCGACATTTAAGCAACGCTTTGGTGTGCCGCTGGAATCAGTGGTGCAGGAGCTTATGGGCTCGGGTGATCACGACATGGCGGCAGCCACGAGCGCGGTCGAGGAATGGGGACCGGTCAACACACTGCTCTCTCAATTGGGCGAACAGGATTCAGTGACCGGTCGGTTTACCCGGCGCGCGACGCGAAGTCGAAGCACCGACGGCGCGGTCGAGTTGGGGCCGAGACTCAATGAGAAGGAAGCAGCTGAGTTGTCGGGGACGGATGAGCGTCCCGAAATAGTCGTGGTCGGGTCAGGGAATCTTGGCGGTGTCTGGTTTGCCCGCGAACCGGGTCGGTTGCGAATTGAGGATATTGAGCAGAAATGGCCTGGCCTGGTCAAGGGCCTTGCCACCCACCCAGGTGTCAGTTTCGTGCTGGTCGACACCGCTCGTCATGGGCCTGCCGTGATTGGCGCTAACGGTGTTCAGCGCCTAGTTACGGGCGAAATTGAAGGCGTCGATCCTCTGGAGCCGTTCGGCGACGGGGCCCGTGATGACCTGCTCAGGGTGGCTCGGTTCACCAATGCCCCCGATATCTACCTCAATTCCATGTACGACCAGCGGATGGACGAGGTTGCAGCATTTGAGGAACTTGTTGGATGTCATGGGGGATTAGGCGGGTGGCAAACACGGGCAATCCTGATCCATCCGGCACACTGGACCATAGACGCGGAACGCCGAGATCGGTTCGGGCGTCTAGTAGGGGCAGAGGCGGTGCACCAGCAACTCGTCACCTGGCTCGAGCAGCAGGGCCACAGGCGTGATCTGCCGGGTGCCGATCCGGTTGCCGAACCGGTGATTGCGCAGGAGGGGACGACGGCGTGAAGCTCGATCAGTTGACACCGCGAGGCAAAGCCGTCTTGGG
>JAHEXM010000248.1 GCA_023252115.1 Micrococcales bacterium
TACAGGTTGTTGCATAGCGAGTAATACTGGAGTTGAAAACGGGCCGCAGGCCACGGCAGCGGCTCGGTCCCCGGCGGAACCAGGCCAGGCGTCGTGGGCGCTTTGCCGCGAACGAGAACAACGCGTCCTTTTACCGGGCGAAAAGTTGCCGCGATGTAGGCGCTCGCCGCATTGGGGAAAAACGTGCCGGTCTCCGATGCCTGCGGGCGATAGAACTGCAGGTCGGGTGGGCAGTTCTCGCGGCACAATTCAGGCGAAGCCGACCCGTCCTTGAACGCTTCCACAATCTGTTTCCATGAGGTCTTTGTCCCGGACGTGACGTGTGAAGGTGCAGTGATCTTGCCCGGGTTCTTGCACGCCGGAATCACCGTTGTGCCCGATGCCGTTTTCACGGTGATCGATGGGAGCTTCACTTTGTTGAAGTCAAGGCCCTTCGGTAGATATACGCGCATGGTGACATTGCCGAAAGCGCCAGCAGGCGCACCCGAAGGCGCAATCGGAAGCTTGTTCACTGCTGTCGAGGTACCCACATCGTCAACAAGGTTTACCCGAAAGTTTTGTGAGGCCGCAACATCGCCGCGGGTACTAATTTGGCGGCTGCGGTTCTGAGCTGAGCGTGAATTGTGTTGCCATGGGTTGGTTGAACCGACATTGGGTTGGATCTGGTAGTCGAAGATCGCAGATTGATATCCATCGACGGTGAAATTGGTATCGCTGCTGTCGTACACGTCGAATGAAAAGAATCGTGAGTTGGGGAACTGTCCCGAGATAGTGACTTGTGCGCCGGGTTGGTAGTGCAGCGGAGTGATCCAATACGCCGAGTCGGTGTCCGGGTAGGCGAAGTTCGCTTGCGTTGCCGAGATAATGACCGGCCAAGCACAACTGGATGAGACGGCCGTTTGACTGGCCCGAGAATTGCTACCGCTAGCTGGGACGTTCCACATCATCGCAAGTGTGAGACACAAACAAACCGCAACGGTACCGGCAAACGCTCGCTTCATCATCAGTGCCGGGAATCCGTTGGGCATTTGACGATTAGACCTCAACTGAGTCCGCTGATGCCATATGTGCGAGCCCATTCTCGGCATCATCGGAATACCTGTTCGCTAAGCAAGCAGGGCAGAGTGAGCGAGTGCATTTGTTGATTCGGCATCAATCGGCGCTAACATCCAAACACTCGATTTGAAGAAGAAGGTGGCTGACATGGCACGAGGTCGTGTAGGTATCTGCTTTCCTGACAGACCCAACTTCGACGTGCTGCTTCCCGCGGCTAAGCGCGCTGACGACTTGGGGTTTGAATCGATCGTGGTGTTTGAAACGCGCCTGGCTCGTGATGCCATCAGCGTCCTGGGGGCAATCGCGTCACACACCAAGAATGTCAAGATCGGTCCCGGGGTGGTCAACAGTTGGACCCGTGGACCGGCACTTATGGCCCTCACTTTCGCAACCCTCGACGAGATGGCACCCGGACGGACCTTCCTCGGCATTGGCGCCTATTGGGAACCGCTCGCTTCCAAGCAAGGACTGAACCGGCGCAAACCAGTCGAGCAGATTCGCGAGTATGTCGAGGTGTTTCGAGAGCTGTTGACCCTTGAGCGCGTCACTTTTGACGGCGAACTCGTGCAGGTGTCAGACATTTCCCTTGACCTTGCCGACGGTCGCCCGCGGGTGCCGATCAAGTGCCCGGTGCTAATCGGCGCGACTGGGCCACTGATGACTGAATCGGCTGCGGCGTATGCCGACGGCATACTGCTCAATTTCCTGATCTCGCCTGAATACACCAAGAAGGCAGTCGAGCGAATCGAAGAGGGGGCCCGTCAAGCTGGACGCGATCCTTCGGAGTTGGACAATCCGCAAATCATTGCAACTGCGATGGACAAGGACGGGGACAAGGCTCGTGATGTTGCCCGGCGGATGCTGACGATGTACCTGGGACAGCAGCCTCACATTGGCAAGGCATCCGGACTCAGCGATGACTTCCTGGACCAGCTTCACGACACCATGGGTGGCTGGCCACCAAAAGAGGGTGGCGTTGCTAAAGCTATGCAACTCATTGACGACCCGACACTGACGGACTTTGTCGCTGCCGGAACGCCGGACGAGTGCCTGGCTCTGGCTCGCCGTTACGTCGATGCCGGCGCTGCCTATCCGATTCCGGTAGTGCTCACACCAGACACCACGATGGACATCGTCGAGGCATTTGCCGACTTCTAATTCGGTCGCACACTTCATGAGCGACGCGATTACTAGGCCAAGTCAGTGATCACAAGAGGCAGCTGGAAGATTCACAGTGTTTCCATTGATCGTGAATCCGACCCGGAGGTCCTGAGATGAAGCGACGCATTCGGCTGACTTGTGCCTTCGCGGGCCTGGCTGCCGCATTGGCATTAGCCGGCTGCGCATCGACGACCAACTCTGTAGCACCGGATCCCGCCGTGAGTTTCAATTGGCTTCAACACAACGTGGCCTCGGCCGGTGTTGACCCGTGCTACAGCGCAAATGTGGGGAGCACATGTGGCAGTTGGTTCATTAACGGCGTGGGCGCGTTTCCTAGCTACTCCGGTCAATGTGTGATCAAGACTGCCGATGAGCTTTGCGCCCTCGACCACCCTCCACATGGTCAGGGTTCGACTGCCATCGTTGAGTCGATGCGCACTGCCGGTAATAATGGAGTCACCCTGAACCTCAATGACGGATCTTCGCAAACGCTTTCAACCAATTGTCAATCGTGGGGAGTCAGCGGCCTCGGCCTTCAGTGTCAGCCTTAGCACTGAAGTTATAGCGCCTGGTCACTGTCATCCGGACTCACACGTCTGGCGGCTAGCCAGGAAGAGCGGCCCAAGCCGCGGTGTGCTACCGAGGTGATTGCGCCACCACGTCAGTGCCGGCAAAGCAACCGATCGTGTAGGGGTACTCAAGTGTGGCGTCGTAGTGGTAGCTCGTGACAACTTTTCCGTTGAGCAAGATAGGGCTCGTGCGCCCGTGGCATTGATCCAAGTCGGCATTGGTCGGCAGATTGCCCGCCGCGTCTCTTTCCACCACGATCGGATATCCGTCATACGCCCACCCCACGACAGTCGATGGACCGGTTGCCGCGTCGCGGAGGCAAACGGGAACGTCGTGGTAGTGATAGACCTCGCCTCGGGCTGGGTGTCCTTGACAGACGTCCTGCACTTCGTGCGCAACGCCATCGCGCCCGCCCGCATCGAGTGCGTTAAACAGCGGGACGCCATTGAGCATCACGCCGATCGCGCCCATTGGAACGCATTGGGCTGTTGCGGCTTTCTGTGGATTGATCGGCAAAGTGACCGTCGTGGGATGCGCGCCGATCGAGTTCGGGTTTCGGTCGTACTCGTGAGCCGGGTCCGACGCCGAGATGGGGAACTGCCCAGTCACAGTGTCAACCGGCAGGCCGTTGGTCGTGATAGTTCGTGATTGACCATCAGTGGTTACCTTGAATGCCGCCGACGGCCAGCTCTTGCTGCCCTGAACTACTGCTTTCGCGGTCATGTCCCACGTACTGCCGTGTATCCAAGGCTGACTTTCCATCGGACCACCCGCGCGCGCTTCATTTCCACCTGTGCACGAATACACCGAACCAGCATTGGCCGCATCCGTCGATAGTTTGCCGTCGCCGAGCGGGAGCGCGTTGAGCGCCACTTTCTTGCCCGACCATGTGTTCACGATGCTGGTAGCTGGCGCACTCGATTGCGAATCGTTCATCGAAGCGCTCTGAGTCGGTGACGGATCAGTGGAATCCGCAGCATCCTGACCAGTGGCGCACCCGCTCACAACTAACGCAACGGCAAACCCAACCACGAGAATTCGCGGATTCACAG
>JAHEXM010000249.1 GCA_023252115.1 Micrococcales bacterium
ACGCCGAAGTCAAAGCCTTCCAAAACGAAATACCCAGACCACAAGACTGCGATCAGCACGAACCACACAGTGGTGAGTTCCATGTCAGTCCCTTCTGTGAGTGCGAGCTAGTAGGTGATCGAAAGTGGTCGGTCACTGTCGGACTTGTCTTCCCCGAACGGATCTATGACGTCGTCGGGAGGGCCAAGAATCACGGCACGTCGGATCAGACCAAACTCAACAACCGCGAGTACGCCATAGAGCAGCGTGAAAACAACAAGTGAAATGCCGACAATCCAAGACGTCGAGGTTGGTGAGACTCCCGCCGGGGTTTTGAGTTGGCCGAAAACCAGCCATGGTTGACGACCCATCTCGGTGAAGATCCATCCGGCGCTGTTGGCTATGAGCGGCAGGAACGGAACGGTGAGTGCTATCCGTGCAAACCATTTGGACCTCGGGTTGCGCCCTTTGCGTATTGCCCACAAAGCAAACACACCCCACAAGGCGGCAAGCATTCCGACGCCGATCATCAGGCGAAATCCCCAATACGCGACAGGGATGTTGGGTTTGTAACTGCCGGGTCCATATTGCTTTTCGTATTGAGCCTGCAGGTTGTTGATGCCTTGGACTTGGCCGTCGAGTGTGTGGGTCGCCAGCAGCGATAGACCATGCGGGATGTCAAGAGAATAGATCGGCGCCGAACCGTCAAGCGTTCCAATGGTGAAGATGCTGAACGGCGCTGGAGCGGCGGTCTCGTAGAGAGCTTCGGCAGCAGCCATCTTCATCGGCTGCTGCTGCACCATGATTCGAGCTTGTTGGTCACCGGTGTATCCCAGTGCAAGTGCTCCAACAAAAATGGCGCCTATTCCGAGCTTGATCGTTGCACGTGCGACGTCGATGTTTCGGCCACGCACCAACAGCCAGGCGGCTATGCCTGCAACGACGGCACCACCGGTCAAAATACAAGCACTTATGGTGTGGGTGAAGGTGATGATGGTGGTGTTTTGCGTCAGCACGTCACCAAAGTTGAGAAGCTGCAGGCGGTTCTTCTCAGGGTTGTACACGTAGGCCGTGGGGTGCTGCATGAACGAGTTGGCCGCCAGGATGAAGTAGGCCGACAAAAGGGTGCCCGTCGCGGCCAGCCAAATCATGAGCAAGTGAACTTTCTTCGGCAATCGATCCCAGCCGAATATCCATAACCCAAGGAATGTCGATTCGAGGAAGAAAGCTAATAGTCCCTCAACTGCCAGGGGTGCACCAAAGATGTCGCCGACAAATCGGCTGAAGTCGCTCCAGTTCATGCCGAATTGAAATTCCTGAACAATGCCGGTAACGACGCCCATAGCGAAGTTGATAAGAAAGATCTTGCCGAAGAACTTTGTCGCTTTGAGCCACTTCTCGTGGCCGGTGCGAACCCATGCTGTCTGCATGATGGCAACAAGAAAGCTCATCCCGATAGTGATCGGAACGAACAAAAAGTGGTACACCGTGGTGACAGCAAATTGAAGGCGCGATAGGTCCAACATGCTCATGCATGTGAGCCTGGCACCGCGCTGTGATCAAGGCATCACCCTCGGGACCACTTGCCGAAGGCGGACGTCCCGACTTTTTTGGGACCATGGTCCCTATGTGGGGCCCGAAGCTATGGCGCTATTGGCTTGAATATCGTCGATCGACATTTCTTGGATAGGTCGTTCGGCCTAGAACTGTATAAGCCGATCGCACTACTGTGTGGCAATGGCAACAACGGATTCCACGGCCGCGGAATCAAAGATCCGCGTGTTTATTCTGGATGACCACGAGGTGGTTCGCAGAGGCGTTATCGAACTGCTCGAGTCCACTGGCGACATCGAAGTTGTCGGTGAGGCATCGACGACCGCGCAAGCGCTGGCTCGTGCGCCAGCCCTCAAACCCGATGTCGCAGTTTTGGATGTCCAGCTTCCGGATGGCAGTGGAGTTGATGTTTGCCGGGAGCTCAAAATCAAACTTCCCGACATGGCATGTCTCATGTTGACGTCCTACGCCGATGACAATGCTGTCGTTGACGCGATTGTTGCTGGCGCATCGGGTTTTGTTCTGAAGCAGGTCCAGGGCAATGATCTGGTGGACGCGGTGCGGACTGTCGCCTCGGGGGGATCGCTGCTTGACCCGTCGACCACGACCCAACTCATGGCCCGAGTCCGCAGCCAAGCCACCCGCACCGATCCGTTTCGGGATCTGTCCGATCAAGAGCGCCGGATTCTGGAGCTGATCGGTGAGGGACTGACTAACCGACAGATCGGCGAAGAGATGTTCCTTGCCGAGAAGACAGTGAAGAACTACGTCTCAAGTTTGCTCGCAAAGCTCGGACTTGAGCGCCGAACTCAAGCTGCTGTCTATTTGGTCCAAGCGCGCAACGCCGGCACGGCCTAAACACAAGCCACGCCGTCGCTGACGACGCGAAGGCGCCCATAGGAGTTCTAGTGGCACGTTATTTTCGGGCGGTCGCGTTCGATTTCGACGGCACAATCTCGACGGGTGGACATCGACCGCGTCCCGAAGTCTTGGAATCCATTCGCCGTGCCAGATCGGTCGGGTATCAGGTTCTATTGGTTACTGGGCGAATACTGCGTGAACTGGCGGACGTGTTTCCAGACTACGCAGATCACTTCGATGGGATTGTTGCCGAAAATGGGGCCGTCCTTAATCTGCACGACGAAGTGCGCAGCTTGGTTCCCGCGGTCCATCCCAAACTGGCCGATGCGCTTGAGCGAGACGGCGTTGCACTGCGTCGCGGCGACGTCCTAGTTGCGTGCCATGCGGGAGACGGTCCGGCAGCGCTAAACCACATCCGCGAGCTGGGACTCGATTGCCAACTGATCTACAACCGATCTGAGCTCATGATTCTGCCAGCGGGGGTCACCAAAGGAACTGGCGTGAAAGAAGCGCTCGAGGAGTTGGACATTTCGCATCACAGTGCGATCGGCGTTGGTGACGCCGAAAACGATCTGGCGCTGCTGGACGAGGTTGAACTCGGGGTGGCCGTGGGGGATGCCGTTGAGTCCCTGCGGGCAAACGCTGATCTCGTCATGCATGCACCCAACGCTGAAGGAGTTCGTGAATTGCTCGATGGCCCTTTGTTGGGCGGCGTCGATGCAGTTCATTCCCGTCGGTGGCAAGTACCTCTTGGCACCGATCTCAACGGGTTAGACGTGACCCTGCCCGCATCGCAATCCAATGTGTTGATTTGTGGTGAGTCGGGATCTGGCAAGAGTCACATTGCTGGGCTATTTGCTGAGCGTCTCATTTCGTTGGGATATTGCGTATTGATTGTTGACCCTGAGGGCGATCACTTGGGACTGGCGAGAATGCGCGACACGGTCAGCGTTGGGGCACGAGATGGTTTGCCTTCGCCGTCGCACGTGGTTGATCTGATGCGCGAGCGCTTGACCAGTGTGGTTCTCGACTTATCCGGAGTGACCCGCGACGTTCGAGCGCAGTACCTGAAAGATCTGAGCTTGCAGATCGCGGTTCAGCGCCACACGTATGGGTTGCCCCACTGGGTGCTCATTGATGAAGCGCAGGACGCGCCGGACAGCTTGAACCCATCGGCGCAGATTCCGACGCAAAGTAACTGGGGCTACTGCCTAGTTAGTTGGCGCCCGGCGGATCTCAGCGATGACACCATCGACCAGGTCGATTCGATCCTGGTGGTGTCCAGTGCAGTTCCGGTTGGTGACGCTATTCGAGATGTCACCCGGCGGATCACCGGTCTGACGGAAAACGAAATTGCCGACACTTTCGAGCACATGCATCAGGGTCAGGCGTTTGTCGGCTTGCGACCAAAGTTTGGATCCAGTCGAGTATTT
>JAHEXM010000250.1 GCA_023252115.1 Micrococcales bacterium
GATGCCAGGTCGCCCATCGTGGTAGCGAAAGCCAATCGCTTTTCCGACTTCGCGGTCGTTGCGAATCGCATCACGCAGTTTTCCTAGGCGGCTGTCAGTTGTTTCCCAATCCAACTGTGCTGCCCATTGAAATGGTGTGTGCGGCTTGGGGACAAAACCGCCAATCGACACGGTGCAGCGAATGTCACGCTTGCCGGTAGCGACCCGCCCTGCGCGAATAACTTCGCGTGCCAAGTCAGCGATCTCGAGTACATCTTCATCGGTTTCAGTAGGTAGGCCACACATGAAATACAACTTGACCTGGCGCCATCCACCCTCGTAAGCCGTTGTGACAGTGCGGATTAGGTCTTCTTTGCTGACCGTCTTATTGATGACTCGACGAATGCGCTCACTGCCACCTTCGGGCGCAAAGGTGAGTCCCGAGCGTCGACCGTTACGAGTGAGTTCGTTTGCCAATGTGACGTTGAAGGCGTCAACACGGGTCGATGGCAACGACAACGAAGTGTTGGTTCCCTCGTAACGATCAGCAAGCCCTTTGGCAATCTCACCAATCTCGGAGTGATCTGCGCTCGACAAACTCAGCAAACCGACTTCATCGAACCCACTACTTTGCACACAATTGTTCACGATCGTGCCAACGGTTTCGATTGATCGCTCGCGAACGGGGCGGGTGATCATGCCGGCTTGGCAGAACCGACAGCCGCGAGTGCAGCCGCGAAAGATTTCCACCGACGCTCTTTCGTGGACGGTCTCGGCCAGCGGTACCAGCGGCGCTTTCGGATACGGCCATGCATCCAAATCCATAACGGTTCGTTTTGCGATGCGCCACGGCGCAGACGCCTCGTTGGCGACAACCCGGTGAATGCGTCCATCGGGTAGGTACTCGACGTCGTAAAACGAGGGGACGTAAACACCCGTGACGGTTGAGAGGCGAGCTAGCAACCCTTCGCGGCCATCTGGTTGGCCGTCGCGCTTCCATGCTTGGACGACGTCGGAAATTTCCAGCGCCGCTTCTTCACCGTCGCCGAGCACCGCAATGTCGATGAAATCTGCAATCGTTTCGGGATTGAAAGCTGCGTGGCCACCCGCAACGACGATGGGGTGCTCAATAGTCCGATCACGAGAATGGATGGGGATTCCGGCCAGGTCGATCGCCGTGAGCATGTTGGTGTAGCCAAGCTCAGTCGAAAACGACAAGCCGAATAAGTCAAAGGCCCCGACTGGACGGTGCGCATCAACGGTGAATTGAGATACCTCGTTTTCTCGCATGAGGCGCTCAAGGTCCGGCCATACCGAGTAGGTGCGCTCCGCCAGGATGTGGTCGCGCTCGTTCAAAACCTCGTACAGAATCTGGACGCCCTGGTTGGGCAGACCGACCTCATAGGCGTCGGGATACATCAGCGCCCAGCGCACATCGACGCTGTCCCAGTCCTTGACGGTGGCATTGAGTTCGCCGCCCACGTACTGGATGGGCTTGTTGACCAGCGGTAGCAATTGCTCAAGGCGGTCGAACACTGAAGTTACGGGCACCACACCAGGGTACGCAGTACCAGGTTTCTAACTTCGCGTTAGACGCCTGCGGGCTGTCCGGCCAATTCGGATGACTGCCTTGTTGTTGATTCGCTCCAACTCGTCCTGCTGGGCCATCACGGCCTGGACCGCCGCCATCAAGTTGGCAAGTTCATCGTCCGGGCATTGGCTCGGGTCGGATTGATCGCCACTGAGCTCATCTTCAAATCTCGGCCGCAAATCGTCGAGATCACCGGATAATTCGAAGTCCAACTCCTTAAGGCCTGCAATGTCCTCGGCGGCCCAACCCGCGACAACCTGGCGCCAACGGTCGCTATGAATCGTCAACTTGTCGCGTCCCGGACCATTGCCGGCGGCCATCCATTTTGCTATCAAGCGTTCACGAAGTTGGACCTGACTATCAAGCGCCAAATCGGTTTCCAACATTTCGAGGTTGAGATATCGAATTAGTCGCATTTGGTATTTATCCAGAGCAACGTTTGCTGCATCTAACGGCATGACTGGTGCGTGAGTCCGGTCTAGGGGCAAATCGATTGCATCGGCAAACCGGGTCCACAAACTGCCACTTGTTCCGGCAGCCGGTGCGGTCACCAGCGCAATCGAGCTAACTCGTGGATTGGCTTGCCACCTCTCGACCAGGGCCGGAAGCTCAAATGCACGCCACCACCAAAGATCGGGGTCGTTTCGTCCACGCCCGTTGGCCAGGCGCTGGTAGTAATTCTCGACCGTCGAGACGCGGCCCGATTTGAAATGTTGTTGGACCATCGATGGCAGGGTTCGGCCAAGATCGCGCGCTGTCACCACTATCTTGACGTCGGATTCATCCAACTCGGTCAATATCAAGTCGATACCTTCTGGAGTCAGTCCCGCCAGAAGCTCCGAGGACAGCAGGACCGTCCCTGGTGCTGCCTTGATCTGCTTCATCATCGGGTCCCAGCGCTTGCTCTTGACAGCACGTTTCCACTGAGCACCCCAGGGCGAGGCTTCACCAAGTACCGAGATGAATTCCGCTGTTTGATTGTGGTCGTGGCCTGGAAACAGCCATTGGTCCGCGATCAACTCGGCGCGTCGAGCAGCAAGCGCATTTTGTAGGTAGCTTGTGCCAGATTTGCTCACCCCTATATGAATGACCACTTTGCGCACGGCACGGACATTATCAGCGACACGCGCATCGGCTTCTGTGCGCTTGAGCGACCTCTCTGCCGCAGTCACTTACGATCGAACTGCAGTGCCACGAGGGGGTGAGCCATGTCCTTGACCGATCCGCGTCCCACCGTTTCAACGGCGGCAACGGGCTCAGTCCCCTCTGCCTCAAGACCGTGGCGCACTGGCTCATCGCGGTTGCGCTACATATCCGGATTCGATGGAATCCGCGCGATAGCAGTCATCGCTGTCCTGCTTTTTCACGCTGACTTGCCGTGGCTTCCGGGTGGCTTCCTCGGAGTCGATGTCTTCTTCGTTCTGTCGGGTTTTTTGATCACCTCGATTTTGCTCAAGGAACGTGAGAGCACAGGTTCAATCAAGTTCGGGCGCTTCTATCTCGGACGAGCACGGCGGCTACTGCCGGCCCTGCTGCTGGTGCTTGCAACAACGGCGTTGCTCTCGTTGGCCTTTGCCCAAGATGCCGCCTCGCAACTCAAAACCGACATCCTGGCGTCGCTCGGGTACGTCTCGAACTGGTGGTACATCTTTCACGACTTGTCCTACTTCCAGGCAATTGGTCGACCGCCACTTCTGCAGCACCTGTGGTCGTTGGCCGTCGAGGAACAGTTCTATTTGATCTGGCCGCTTGCGCTGTTGATCGCCTTCAAGTGGCGTGGTCGTGCGGGTGTTCGCAAAGTCGCAGTCATCGGTGCCATCGCCTCGACGATTCTGATGGCAATTGTTGCGATTGCTATGGGTATGCCAGGCTCGAACGATCCGAGTCGGGTGTACTTCGGGACTGACACCCACGCAATGAGCATCTTGTTGGGTGCCGCACTGGCCACGGTATGGCGGCCTGACCGACTCCCACAACGCATCAAGGCGCCAGCCCCATTTGTGTTATTCGGCATTGGTGCACTCTCACTGCTCACTTTGGTGTGGTTCTTCCACACACTGACCCAGGATTCAACATTTCTGTATGTCGGCGGCTTTCTCGTTGTCGCGGCAGTTACCGCCGTGTTGATCGCAGTCGTTAGTCACCCTGCAGTTGCTTTTGGGCGCATCCTCGGTCTGCAGCCGCTTCGCTACATCGGCACTAGGTCATACGGGCTCTATCTGTGGCATTGGCCGATTTTCATGCTGA
>JAHEXM010000251.1 GCA_023252115.1 Micrococcales bacterium
GCCGCACGGCGCGCAAAGCGGGAGTCGGCTGACCGGTTAGTCTTATCGGACCGCGCAAAACCGCTAACGCTGGAGATGCCTGTGGCCCGCGTCGTTGTCGACGTCATGCTCAAACAAGAAATCCTCGACCCCCAGGGCCGGGCAGTTCAGGGAGCGCTCACCCGCTTGGGACTCGATGGTGTTGCCGATGTGCGACAGGGCAAACAGTTCGTTATCGATCTTCCGGGCTCACTGTCGGAAGAACGACTTGCACAGCTCAACGAACTTGCCAGCACGCTGCTGAGTAACCCGGTAATTGAGGACTACGTCCTTCACGTCGAGGAATCCTCAAGCTCGTGACCACGAAAATCGGCGTAGTTACCTTTCCCGGCACATTGGATGACGCCGATGCCGCGCGCGCTGTCGAACTTGCTGGTGGGCAGGCGGTCTCGCTCTGGCACGCCGATGCAAACCTTCACGAAGTAGATGCAGTCATCCTTCCCGGCGGCTTTTCGTACGGCGACTATTTGCGGTGCGGTGCAATATCGCGGTTCGCGCCGGTCATGACCGAAGTGATTTCGGCAGCAAACGCAGGCATGCCGGTGCTCGGAATCTGCAATGGATTTCAGATTCTTTGTGAGTCGGGACTGCTGCCCGGCGCGCTGACTCGCAACGAATCCCTCCACTTCATCTGTCGCGACCAAGTCCTTCGCGTCGAGAACACCGACACGTCGTGGACTTCACAGTTTGACGAGGGCGCTGAAATTGTCATCCCACTCAAGAATGGTGAAGGACGATTTGTTGCGGACGTTGAAACATTGAAACGACTCGAGGACGAGAACCGTGTCGTTTTCCGCTACCGCGAGGTGAACCCGAACGGATCGAAAAACGACATTGCCGGAATCTGCAATGACGTCGGCAACGTCGTCGGATTGATGCCGCATCCCGAACATGCAATTGAGGAATTGACGGGTCCCAGTGAAGACGGCCTTGATCTGATTAGTTCGGTGTTGCACACCCTCGCGGGCGGGAGGGTTTCAGCATGACGACGGCGACAAAGACGGGTATTGACACGGTTAGTCAGGCGACTGCGACGCCAGACGAAGCGCAGCCGCATCGCGAACTCGGGCTAACCGACGATGAGTACGAGCAAATCAAGAAGATCCTTGGTCGCCGACCGACCAATTCCGAACTTGCCATGTACAGCGTCATGTGGTCCGAACACTGCTCGTATAAGTCGAGCAAGGTTCACCTCAAACAGTTCGGCGAAAAGCAGAGTGACGCTGGGCGCAAGGCGATGTTGGTTGGTATCGGCGAGAACGCCGGCGTGGTCGACATCGGTGACGGCTGGGCAGTGACTTTCAAAGTGGAGAGTCACAATCACCCGTCCTACATTGAGCCGTATCAAGGTGCCGCGACTGGGATTGGCGGAATCGTTCGCGACATCTTGTCCATGGGTGCACGGCCGTTGGCTGTGATGGATCCGTTGCGATTTGGTCCCGCCGACGGCAATGACACCAAACGTGTGTTGCCCGGGATCGTCGCCGGTATTGGCGGCTACGGAAACTGCCTGGGGCTACCGAACATCGGCGGCGAGATTGTTTTCGACGCCAGTTACGCCGGAAATCCGCTTGTCAATGCCTTATGTATCGGTGCAATGCGACATGAGGATGTTCACCTGGCGAGCGCGAAAGGCGTTGGTAACAGGGTGATCCTGTACGGCGCTCGGACCGGCGGCGACGGCATTGGTGGAGTCAGCGTTCTAGCGTCTGAGACTTTCAGCGAAGGCGGACCAACCAAGCGGCCGGCTGTTCAGGTCGGCGACCCGTTCATGGAGAAGCTGCTGATCGAGTGCACGCTTGAGGTGCTGCATGCCGGGTTGGTCGAAGGAATTCAAGACCTCGGCGGCGCTGGCATCTCGTGTGCGACTAGCGAGCTTGCCAGCAATGGTGATGGCGGAATGCACGTCGTGCTTGACCATGTGCCGCTGCGTGATTCCTCGCTCAGTCCCGAGGAAATCTTGATGAGCGAGTCACAGGAACGCATGTGCGCGATCGTCGCTCCCCAGAACGTCGCCGAGTTCCTCGCCATCTGTAAGAAGTGGGACGTGGAGGCGGCCGATCTTGGCGAGGTCACCACCAGCGGACGGCTAACTGTCGAATGGCGGGGCGAGCAAATCGTGAATGTCCCACCACGGTCAGTTGCACACGATGGACCTGTCCTAGAACGTCCCCTTGCGCGTCCAGAGTGGCAGGACGCGTTGATTGCCGACTCCTCATCCAATCTCAAGCGACCACAGAGTGCCGAGGAACTCCGCGAAACCCTTCTGGCAATGGTGGCGTCGCCGAACCTTGCCGATAAGTCGCTCGTTACTGATCAATATGACCGCTACGTTCAGGGCAACACGGTGCTTGCCCAACCAGAAGATGCCGGTGTCGTACGAATCGACGAAAACACCAACCTCGGTGTTGCGCTCGCAACTGATTGCAATGCGCGCTTCGTGCAACTCGATCCCTACATCGGAGCCCAGCTTGCCTTGGCAGAGGCCTATCGAAACGTTGCTGCCACCGGTGCAACGCCACTAGCCGTTACCGACTGCCTGAACTTTGGTTCGCCGGAAGACCCATCGGTCATGTGGCAATTCTCAGAGGCGGTGCGCGGTTTGGCCGACGGCTGCCTCGAGTTGGAAGTTCCAGTCACCGGTGGAAACGTGAGCTTCTACAACCAGACTGGAACCACGCCGATCTTGCCGACCCCGGTGGTCGGAGTTCTTGGCGTACTTGATGACGTGACAAAGCGAACGTCGATGGCATGGAAAGACGCGGGTGACTTGATCTATCTAGTTGGATCGACTCGTGACGAGTTGGATGGTTCAGAGTGGGCCCAAGTTATCCATGGACACCTTGGCGGCGTCCCGCCGAAATTAGACTTGACTGCTGAACGCGAACTCGCCAAGTTCTTAGTCGGTGCTGGGCGCAACGGCAAACTGGTCGCTGCACACGACGTTTCGCAAGGTGGTGTTGCGCAAACCCTGGTCGAGATGGCGCTGCGCGCAAATGTCGGGGCCCACATCACGCTACCGAATGACGTCGAACCCTTTGTGTTGCTGTTTTCTGAATCGGCTGCGCGTGCCGTGACAGTTATTCACCCGCAGGACAAGGATGTTTTTGAGAGCGCCTGCGTCAGGCATGGCCTGGAATTCGCAGACATCGGAACCGTTGATTCCGGCAATGAGCTGACGTTCGCGGGGCAGTTCGCGGTGTCGATAGACGAATTACGTGCGGCGCACGTGGGTACCTTCCCAGCACTGTTCGGCTAGGTCTGACGGGTGAACGCTGAGCAAGATGCAGTCGACTCGTGCCTAGCGGCTTACCGCGAGGAGGCGACACCGGCGCGCACGACAGAGGCAACGGCCACAAAGTATCTGTTGGGACTCCTCGGCCGGAAAGCGCCAGGACGCAGCGTGGAAGTTCGGATTCCGCCCTATGCAGCCGCGCAAATCGTCGAAGGCGTCCGTCATACGAGGGGTAATCCGCCAGCCACCGTGGAGTGCGATGCTCGCACGTTTATCGAATTGGCTACCGGAGGACTGACCTGGTCCGAGGCGACAGAGTCTGGACGGGTTCGGGCCAGCGGCGAGCGCAGCGATTTATCTGGTCTGCTGCCACTGCTGCCCTAGCGTGATCACCCCTGCTGCAAACGCGGACAAAATGACCCTTTCCCACGGGCTTTTACGGCCATTTCGTCCGCGTTTGCGCGCAGTTGATTGGGCTAATTGTGCGCGGCGACCAAAAGCCACGAATCGAGCCACGTAGACTGAGCCAAGTGACAGGCG
>JAHEXM010000013.1:0-6841 GCA_023252115.1 Micrococcales bacterium
GCGAAAGCAGTCGGGCCTTGGACACCGACGTAGGGATGGCGCGCTGAAGTCACCCGACCGAGACTATCGGTAAGAGTTGAACGGCAAAGTCGCGGATGTTTGATCCTGGTAGCGGCAGGACCGTTCCAACAGTGCTGTGACGGACGACACATTGCCGCCTAGTTCAGAAGTTATCCACAGGTTTGTACGGTGTCACATAAGTTCAAGCAATTCGTGTAACGCTTGGGACCGCAGATCATTGGCTGAACAGGGTTTCTGATTTCGGCCTTGGTCATCCATCCGGGTAAGCGTTTGACTCATTTCGCTAACCAAGATGCACGTCGGTCAGCCATTCCGTATGGTCGAGCAACAGGACATTTAGTTGTGCAAGCAGGAAGGTAGTCGTGAGTTCCAGTCGTACGCGCGCCTCGCGTTGGGCACTAAGCGGTACCGCGCTGTTCGCTGCCTGCGCTCTTGCTGCCCCGTCAGCCGCCCAGGCCGACGTAGACCCGTCGAACTCACCGTCTCCAACGCCAACTCCAACCGCGACTGCCTCGGCACCGGGTACGCAACAAATCAAGCCTGTAGTAACCAAGCCGCCCAAGCCGGCGAAGAAAAAGAAGAAGAAACCGAAGAAAGACGCCAACGGTGTCGACACGTCGGTCATCGTGGCGGCAGCTTCGGCACAGTTGACTTCGGCCACCGAGGATCTTGCACGAGTAACCATCGAGTTCAAAGCGGCAAAGAAGCGTCGTGACAAGGTCCATCACAAGGTCGATGCGATGCATGCGCAGATCCAGGCTGCCCAGGCAAATCTACTTCGCTACGCGCGCCAGTCATACATGATCGGGATCGATCCGTCGATCTTGTCCACGGTGGCTGCGCTTGATTCAGGCGATCCCAGCGGCTTTAGCAAGGCGCAGTCCGAACTGGATCGCGTCGGAACTTCGCAAAGCGTTCAGCTCGCGGCCTCTGTTGCACTGATCGCTCAAGTGCAAAGCGAGCTTGCTTCGGTTGATGCACAGTTCGCAACCGCCAAAGCGCAATACGACTTGGTTCGGTTGAATGTGGCAACTGCTCAGGACACTTTGGGTATTGCCTCGGGTGACACTGTTACCGCCAACATCGCCGAGCAGTTCAAGAAGTACCCCTTGGCCCCTTGTGACTTCAAAGATGTTCACAACATTTCGACATGCCAGCAGGCGCAGCAGTGGGCTCTCAGTCAAGTTGCGATGCCCACGCAGAACTGGGACCACCTGTGCCTGGGATTTGTTTCTGCTGCTTACAACGGCGGCGGCACGATCCCGCGAGCCATTGACATGTGGAACGGAATGCCAGCCAACTTGCGCCATTCGCCCGACACGGTTGCGCCACCCGGAGCGTTGATGTTCTGGGGACCGAATCACGTCGCGATGTCGTTGGGTAACAACATCTTGGTTTCGGTGGATGTCCTCGGCGCGGGCCGAGCGTGGATCGTGTCTTTTGCCACGATCCAATCGCTGTGGCATTTGCAGTACCTGGGTTGGACTCCACCAGACTTCACGCACGGATAGTTTTATGCGGGCGTTCCTTTGGTGGGCCGGTCGCATCGTTGCGACTGTCCTGGTCATTGGGTGCATAGCAATCGTTGTCGCTCGCGCGTTCAAGATTGATTTTGGACCGTTCGCATATTTGGTACCGCTAATTCCCTATTGCACGGTCGTGCTGCTTGTTGCGCTTGTTCTCTCGTTGGTGACCCGCTGGTGGATTGTCGCCGGAGTAGGTGCCTTGGCATTGGCGCTCATCGTCTTTTGGTGGTTGCCGCCGTTTATTAACTCGCCTGCGAATGCGAAACCAACCCTGGTTGCTGCTACTTCGAACATCGCACTGGGCGAGGGGGATGCATGTGCCGTTGTGGCTATGGTCAAACAACACAAGGTCGACCTTTTGGCCGTTGAGGAGATGACGCCCGAATCGTTGATAAGGCTCAACGCGTGCGGCTTGTTTGATCTACTTCCGCACAGCTACGTCGAGCCGCGAGGAGGCGCCTCAGGCACCGGCATGTTTTCGAAGTACCCAATATCAAACGCACATGGGAATCAATCGACCGCTCTGGCAAATCTCGAAGCTCAGGTTGAGTTGCCCAACGGCCAACAGGCGACATGGCTTGCCGTTCACGTGGCTGGAATTGTCCCGGGGGAGCACCCGCTGTGGGACGCGGAAGCTAAGGCGATGCCTGCCTATGTCGGAGCGTTTCGGGGCCCAGTAATTTTGACTGGCGATTTCAATTCGACGCGAGACCAACCGTTAATCTTGAATTTGGAATCAGTGGGATATGCCGACTCGGCAACAGTCGCCGGATCAGGTTTGGTCAGGACATTTCCGAGTGACTTCCCATTCGTTGGGATCGATCACGTTATGACTCGAGAGTTAAATATGAGCGCGCTTTCGACAAGCGTTGTATTGATTCCGGGGTCAGACCACCGTGCGTTCGTCGCGACATACGGCTAGTCGCGGTTTGGTGCTATCGAACGTGACTGTTGAAGAATGCCCAACTAGTGTCACTTGCCGAGAATGCGGTGGTGGTTTTGCCGAAAGAGCTTGGCTGTTCAAACGGTGGGCCACCGGTTCCGCCCGGCCAAGTGTGTCCGCCGTTGTTCACCGTGTAAAACACCACAGCAGAACCGGCTCGACATCCAACAGCTGAACTGATGCTGACCGAAGTGCCGTCACCGTTATCCGGCAGAGAAGAAGTTGAGGGCGCAGGGCAGCCGTTCATTGAACGCCAGCGCTCAACCATTGTTGGAGTTCCCACGACGGGACTGGAACCGTTGGTGTCGGAAACCATGCCGCCGTTATAGGGCACAAACGGATCTGCAGTTCCGTGAATTTGCAACACACTGATTGCCCGCGCGGGTGCGCATGGGAGATCGGTGGGCAGTGTTCCGGAAACTGCCGTGATTGCTGCAATTTTGCCCGGAATCTGGCAGGCAAGGCGTTCGGCCATGTAGGCGCCGTTCGAATAGCCCGAGACGTATACGCGGTGTGAATTGACTCCGTACTTCGACTTGAGTGAGGCAATAAGGGCGCGCATGAACTGCACATCGTTGACACCGTATTTGTCAGCGTCCGTGGTTCCGCGGCCATCGGCCCAGCTGCCTTCGTGAGTACCGGCAGGGTAAGCAACGATGAAACCGTTCGCGTTCGAGGTGGCGTTGTAACCGGTGATTGCCTGCTGCTCGGCGGGGTTACTGGGATCGCCGTGAAGGCTGATGACGAGCGGCACATTTGGATTCATAACGGCCGGTACGTGCAGAACGTAGGAACGGGTCATGCCCCCGACTCGCAAAGTCTTCGTGCCATTGAGTTGCGGGTAGCGCCAAATCTTGCGTCCATCGAGGCGGGCGCATCGAAGTCTGCCGTATTTGGCGGTGGTCACAGTTTTTCCAGCACGCACACATGCCATTCCGGGCACTCGCGGCGGCGTCTTAGCGGCAGCCTGCGCCGATGACGGAACGGTGAGAATCGCGCCAGACGCAACAATCGCGCCGATCGCAACGGCGATGCCGAGCTTTCTCACAGGTCCCCCAGGAATTGCTAGGCAGCACCAATGCCGCCAGATCGCGTTTAAGTGTCTGACGGGCCCGGTCTTCCATCCGTTCCGAGTCTGACGATTGTGAGTTAAGTCGCAGGGCAGCTTCGAGATGCGTCATCATCTGAGAATGGCTGCCCGAACGTTCGTCGCGAAGAGTTGCGACTGGGGAAATGCTGGAGACGCCGTTGCTGTGGTTGCCTTGGCGTTGCCCGAAGTGTCTGAGACTTCGCGTTATGGCAACCGATCATGGGCAGTGGATGGGAAGGCGTTCGCCTGGATCCGGCCATTCAGCAAGGCCGACATCAAACGGTTTGGTGAAGCCGCCGTTCCTGATGGTCCGATACTTGCCACCCGCGTCGAGAACATCGGCGAAAAGGAATCACTCCTGGCCGCCAACCCGAAAGGCTTCTTCACGATTCCGCACTTTGACGGGTACGCGGCCGTCTTGATTCAGTTGAATCAGTGTTCCCGACCGGAAGTGGTCGAGGCGATCACCGATGCATGGCTGGCGTGCGCCCCGACCAGATTGCTGGATTGAGTCCACCGGCATTTATATAAGAAAAGTGAAACACTACTTGCCATAAAAGAAACAATACATTATGTTTTTCTCATGAATAACGACACACGGCACATTCTTGAACAGTAGCGTCAGGTGAGCTCAGCCCGGAAATGGCGCACGAGGCACTCAGCTCGGGCGCAATACGGCCCCAAAATCCACTTGCCGTCGGCATGCCGATCCGCAAGGTGCTCATCAAGGGGGGAGCGGTCAAACTCACGGTTATTGCCGATCCAACCGTTGCCCTGGCGATCGCCGAAGGGGAGCACAGGATTGAACGCAGCGATGACATTTTGGTTGTCCATGCCGGATCAGGCCCGCAAAGCCAGTCCATTGATATGCCGCAATCGCGATTTCGAAATTGGCTTGACCAAGTCATGGGGCCCGGCGAAAGCCGGTTGGTTGTGCGGGTTAATCCCGATCTACCGCTTGCCGTGACTGTTGCTGGTGGCAAATTGAAGGTCGATGGCATGCGCGCTGGTGCGAATATTGACCTCAAGTACGGCATGGCCAAACTCAACAACGGAACCGGGCCGTTGGTTCTCGACGTTTTGGCTGGCAGCGCCAAAGCTGACTGGGTTTTCACGGGGGAGTCGCGTATCCGCGTCGACATGGGTGAGGCAAAGGTAAGCGCGCGACCCGAATCAAACGTCACAATTTCCACGGAAGTGAATCTGGGGGAGATCAAGGTGACCACGGACTCGGGCACGGTCTCGACAAACGAGGGAACCGTCGGCGCAATCAAAGTTGGAAATGGTGATGGCAGCTTGCTGGTGCACTCGAGACTTGGGTCAGCGCACGTATCAGTTGGCACAGTGACTTGATGTCGTGACAACTCACCGCGCTCCTTCCCATTGTCCTGTTTGCCAGTCCGGCCTGATCACGTTGCGACTTGGCTGTCCCGATTGCGGGACCGAAGTTTCCGGTCATTTCGAGACATGCCGGTTTTGCCAGATGAGTGATGACGATCGCGAAGTGGTGGAGCTCTTCTTGAGGTCGAGAGGTAACCTCCGCGAGGTCCAATCACATTGGGACGTGTCATATCCGACTGCCCGCCAAAGGTTCACCGAACTGCTCGACCGAATCGATCTGGCGGGTACAGCAGAGCCGCCAGTTGACCGCGAAGCCGTACTGAACGACCTTGCAGCCGGTCGCGTAACAGTTGATGAGGCAGAAAAACTCCTGGAATAGGGTGGTTGCTTCGCGGGTGAAAATGGGAGGGCGCCGTGGGCAAGCTGGTCGTGACCGAATTTATGACGGTAGACGGTGTCGCCCAAGCTCCTGGCGGTCCCGACGAGGACCGAGATGACGGGTTCACCCACGGCGGATGGCAGGCGCCGTTGCTGGCTCAAGAGTCGGGGGCGGCCGTATTTGAGCAAGCCAAATCGATGAATGCCCTGCTTCTGGGCCGCAAGACCTATGAGATTTTCGCTGGTTACTGGCCAACAGCGCCCAAGGAAATGCCCTACACCGGCTTGCTCAACCGAATTCCCAAATACGTCGCGAGTCAGACGCTGACCGAGCCTCTCGAATGGAAGGGCGCGGAACTTCTTGCAGGTGATTTCGCCGAGAGCGTCAGAGCAGTGAAAGCGCGCCACGACGAGGTGCATGTGATCGGGAGCCTCGACCTCGTGCAGTCGTTACTACGTTGCGGTCTAGTTGACCAGTTGAATCTGTGGCAGTTCCCAGTGTTGCTGGGTAGTGGCAAGCGCGTATTCGGCAACGGAACCGTACCCGCCGCTTTGAAGTTGACCCAGTCGGCGATCCATAACAACGGGACTGTCCAACTCACCTACGAGCCGGTAGGCGTCCCTACCTACGGCGACTTCACTTAGGCATAATCGCTTCGGTGCTGATCTATTCGATGAACGTTTCGGTGGACGGATTCATCGCCGACCGAGATGGAGAGTTCGGTTGGTCCGTCCCGAGCGAGGAGCAGTTTCGCTTTCACGTGGAGGAGACACGCGAGCTCGGTGGCTTTCTCTGCGGCCGCAAACTTTACGAGACCATGCTGGTGTGGGAAACGGATCCGTCGCTGCGCGACACCGAGCTTGAGGCAGAGTTCGCCGACGCCTGGTGTGCACTACCCAAGGTCGTATTCAGCCGCACGCTTACCAGCGTTCAAGGCAACGCGCGCCTAGCCAAGGCGTCCCTGGCCGACGAGGCCGTTGCAGTGTTGGAGGCGACTGCCAAGGACGTCGCGATTGGTGGCGCAGGCTTAGCTGTGGCAGCGATCGAGCTCGACCTGATAGACGAGCTGTCTATGTTTCGCCATCCGATCGTCGTTGGTGGCGGCACGCCCTTTTTGCCGCCGGTCATTGACCACGTGGTGCTCGAACTTGTCGAGACCAGCACGTTCAGTTCAGGCGTGATCTACGAGCGTTATCGCCGTACTCGAGACGACTCGCGTTAACACGGCCTCCCGCAACATTCGCTGTGCCATCATCGGCTCGTGTTGAACGAGCGCCGTATGCGAACACGAACCCCCGAGTGGCAAAGCGTCTATGAACGTATTCAAGTTGTCCTGGAATTAACCTCACGCCTCAACGTTTTGCCGTTCTGCGAAATCGACACACGCAACGCCCTGCTCGGCGAGATCTTTGGCCGGCCGATGCCCGAAACCCTTCGGGTTTACCCGCCGTTCTACAGCGACTACGGACTCAATATCGACTTCGGAGAACAGGTCTTCATCAACCAAAACTGCACGCTTTTGGACTTGGGTGGCATATCGC
>JAHEXM010000013.1:6851-13771 GCA_023252115.1 Micrococcales bacterium
TGTTGATTGGTCCCAACGTGACGCTGACCACTGGGGGACATCCTGTTGAACTGGCACAGCGCCAGGACTACGTCACGTTGGCACCGATTGTTATCGAAGACCACGTGTGGATTGGTGCGGCAGCAACTATCACCCCCGGCGTAACGATCGGGCGAGGCTCAGTCATCGGCGCGGGCGCGGTCATCGCCGATGACGTGCCGCCGCTGAGTGTTGTGACAGGCGCGAGTTTCGTTACGCGCAAAAGCCTTGAGCCTCATTCATAAGTGTCGCCCGGCAACGCGCTCAATCACTGCCAGTCTTAAACGTCAGTGAGGAGCGTTACGGCCCCGCCACTGGGGGCAGCCATGGACTTCGCGCCCTTGACCAGCTTGGTCATGCGCAATGGGTGTTTGGAGAGCAATTGGTCGGAGGCGTAGTACGCGATTGCGGCAACGCGATGATGATTTCCTGAGCCTTTCCATTCGGCCACGACGCACCGCTCATTGGCCTGGTTATCAATACTGAATCCGGTCACCGTGGTAACCCTCCACATCTTGGAGGACTCGATAGTGCGGACTGTCAGCCCAGGTCCAGCAAAGCCTGCTACCGAACCGTTGAAGTTGAACCGGGCAGACGCAGTGTTCCCTCGAAAGGCTTGTTCAAGGAGCGCACCATCCTGCGCGCCGTTGGTCGTGTGTGCGTAAAACACCGAGTTGCAGCGCAAGGCGTTACGACACGGGGGTGTTACCGGAATGCCGACGAGGTAAGCACGAGTCTGAACCCAGCCACTGCTTCCAAGTCCCCATGCCTTGGGCGTCGGAAATATCAGTACCTTGGTGTCGCCCGCCTGGGCGGGCGTCGCCATGCTTGCGACTGAGGCGCCGATAGCAACAATGGCGGCCGCGACTGCAGCGCTAACTCGCTTGTTCATAGCTTTCCCCTGATGCTGTCGTTGTCCCGGTAGCTGGAATATTAGACAGACTTTTCACCTGACGCTGTAGGAGCTGCTTCAAGCCAACATGTTGTATCACTTGTGAGCTTCCAGGCGTGGCAGTTGATGTGGTGAGCGTAGGCAGTCAGCTACCGTCGCCACATGGACCTGGCGCGACGGATCTCGGCGCGGGGCAGTGAGTTTCTGCTATTTGCATTGACGCCCCCTCGAATGACGGTCACTTCCGAGCAGGCCCAGGAGATCGCCGACGTGACACAGGAGCGCCTGACTGCTTTGGCTCTTGATGGTCTCGTTCTTTACGACATCGATGACGAGAGCGATCGCAACCCGCAGGAGCGACCCTTCCCCTTCCTGCCCACGATCGACCCCGCAAGATTCCGGACACAGCACCTGGCGAACTGGACGACGCCGGTGGTGGTGTACCGGGCTGTCGGTAAGTACGGGGAGCGTGACCTGCGTGAATGGTTGGAGGCACAGGACGTTGACCACGACCTGACGGTTTTCGTGGGTGCTTCGTCTCGACACAACCAGCCAGCGACTTCGCTCGTCCGCGCCCAGGAGTTGTGGGCGCAGACACGACCCGATCTGCCGCTGGGGGGCGTCGCGATTCCAGAACGGCACACTCGCCGTGGTGTAGAGCATCTGCGCCTAATCGCGAAACAGGAAGCCGGGTGCTCCTTCTTCGTCACGCAGGTCGTTTACGACGTCAACGCAGCCAAGAACCTGGTTTCGGACTATCGCTACGAATGCGATGCGCGGGGCCTCGAGCCCGTGCCGATCGTGTTCACGTTCTCGGTGTGCGGCTCCCTCAAGACGTTGGAGTTCCTGGGATGGCTCGGCGTCGACGTGCCCCGCTGGATCCAGAATGACTTGCGGCACGCAGACGACACACTTGCGGCGTCGTATGAGCACTCGCTAGGCGCCGCTCATGAACTGATCGGCTACTGCCGACGTATGGAGGTTCCGTTCGGAGTCAACGTTGAGAGCGTCTCGATCCGTCTTGCCGAGATTGAGGCCTCGGTGGACCTCGCTCGGGAGCTCGAACGTGAACTTCAGCGCTAGAGTGCAAGCGGAAAGAACCGATAAGAGACATTATGTCAATTTCCGAGAGGTGGCACCGCCGTCACTTCCCCGGTTCCATTGACTAATGCCACAAGGCAGTTAATTCTTGCGCGAGCGATATCCCTTGCTTATGACCAGATTGCGCCGCAGCCGGGCGCAGCGAAAAATTCATGGCATTGGCGCCGAACATATGCTCGGATTCGCTGCCCGGGAAGATTGTTTCGACCATTGCACCGTTTGCCCGCAACTGGCCGACCTGAGTCGTCAGATGCATGCCCCAGCCGACCGGGGTCAATGCTTTGCCTCCGAATGGTGAAAGCACCAACACTCGGGCATACCCAGCTGCCAAATCGGCATTGTCGGCATTGGTTCGGTATCCCCCGTCGATGTAGCGACCTTCACCGATTTCGTAGGCGAAGCCACTGGAACAACTTGCGGCCACGGCGTCCACCAGATCCACTCCGCTGTCGCGATCGAAGACGACAGGGTTACCAGTGTGAGCGTCCACTGCTGTGATGAGTATTCGCTGCTGTGGCCAGGTTCGGCTGGGAAGTCGTTCGGCGACGGTAGCGCGCCATTGTGCAGACATGTCAGACATCGATGAAGCTTCCAACGCTTCGGCGCCAATGGCGCGACGCATTTCGGCTACGTCCGCAGATGCAGCTATGAGTGCGCGCCTTCTGTCTAAATGGTCCGACACTTGCCCACTCGACGAAGTTCCGCGTGCAGCATTGCTCTGCGGTTGCGGTGCGGCAGCGAGAATGTCGGTGAACAGGTTTGTCGGGTTCGCGTTTGTTACTTGTGCTGCGGCAGTCGAGCCGGCCGAGGTCCCGACAATGAGGTCCGCACTAGTCACATCCAACCCGGCCTCGAACATGCCGGCAACGACGCCGATTAACCATGCGTTGCCCGTTGATCCCCCACCACCAAGGACTAGCGCGGTGCGGGATTGCTGTGCCGAGATCTGTCCTCGAGTTCGTAGTGGTAAGCCTTCTTTAAAGGCTCTGGCCGACGGCCCTGCCGCCCAATCGATACAACGACGTTACACGCATCGATCGATTGCTTAACCGCAACCTTTCGACGAATTTCAGCGTCTTCGTCTCGCCCTTGCCGTTCCGGATGACCAGGGTCTTACTCGCCCTCGAAAGCGCCACCAACTTCCAAGCGCTGGCTTTGCCGTTCAGCACCACGGTGTCGAATCCCTGGTCGCCCCAGACCTCGTCGTCGCCTTTCATGGGAATCAGAGTGTCTGCACCGCCAGCGCCATGCATGACGTTGCTGCGGTTGTTGCCCCTGAGAACGTTGGCGTCGTTGCCACCCCAGATGGGCATTCCCGTTTCGGGGATCTGGGCCTGCAAAGCACCTCTGTTGCCCCATTTGATTTGGTGGTAGGTGTTGTCTTGGCTATCGCGGAAAACCAAGTAGTGGAACGATCCGTCAGAGCCCTCTGCCGGATGCAGGAAGAGGTTCTTCTTCATGGTGCGAGCGCTCTTTTTCCAGCCGTGCGGCAGTACTGCATTGTTGAAGGCAGTCTGAACCGTACTGGGTGTCGTTTGCGCTGACGCGTGCATTACGTACTCGTTACCCCAGCGATCTTTGACGAAGAATCGGGTAATTGGTACGGCTCCCGGGGTTCCGGGTGCGACACCGTTCTCGTTCGCCCAGAACTCCATGTCCTGCGCCTTGTAATTCGCCGTCACCTTAACGACCCCAGGTCCTGGTGTTGTGACCATGTTGCCCGCCATGAAGGCATTGATGTTCGATGGTGATGCGTAGTCAGAGCGCTTGTAGGGCCACATGGCGTTGATGGCCTCGGACATCGCGCCCCACGTGTAACTATCACTGGTGGTGATGTAAGAGGTCTCGCACACCGGCATTCCTGGTGACGCAATGAACTTAGACATGTTGAACTGCAGGTACCTGGTGGTGTTGCGGATATAAGGAGACGGGGGTTGATATGTATACGCCCCGTTGGAGTCAGTAGCGTTCCACACATCGTCCGAGACCGGGTTGGTTCCGGCACCCTTGTATGTGGACAAGGCGGACTTCGGGTGGGTTGACACTGTGGCCGTGTTGATAATCTCGTGAGCCTCTGTCAGCGGCACCCAAGATGCAGTTGGGCAGTCACTTGTTGCAATAGCCTGCGCCGGAGCGCCGGGCATCGCTGCTACGAGCAAGCCAAGGGCAACTCCCCCACCAACGACAGCCGCTAGCTTGCGGGGACGGGTCGAATTTCCCATGAGCTTTCCTCCTGTGTCCCAGCGCAGTGGTTGCGATCGCGTGGCTGTTGGTCTACTTGGTTATTGATCGAAATTAAGAGTGCCCTGAAGGAGTGTCAAGCCGAGCAAATACTCCCATCACCCGACCGGCGGTATGCAAGAACGCCCCTCCCCTACGTTCGGAGTCAAACCATCTAAATGTTGACCAAACCCAGTACCTCAGCGGTGTCCGCGCGCACTCGGTGGACCAGCTTCGCATCGGTCTTGAGATCGCCTCCGTAAGACGGAATCATCTCAGTGATCTTGGTCGCCCAGTCATCGGCTACTTGATCACCGAAGGAGTTCTCGAGCATGTGGAGCATGATCCACACTGCGGTGGAAGCGCCTGGGGATGCTCCAAGGACGGCGAAGAGTGAGGAGTCGCTGGAATGCACGATTTCGGTGCCAAATTCAAGAACACCGGAATTCATCCCGCTCTTCTTGATGATCTGGACACGTTGACCGGCAACAGCGAGTTCCCAATCGTCTTCCCGCATGTTGGGGTAAAAATTGCGGAGCGCGTCGAAGCGATCGCCGCGGGTTTGAAATACCTGCTCAACCAAATACTCCTCAAGAGGCAGGTTGTCCATGGCGACTGCGAGCATCGGTTTGATGTTGTTAGGGCGGATAGAAAGAGGCAGGTCGAGTACCGAGCCCTTCTTCAAGAACTTCGTTGAGAAACCGGCATAGGGACCAAACAGCAGCGAACGTTTGCCAGCGACGATTCGGGTACCCCTCGGCTTCAGGAATATGCGATTTCTGCAAAAGCGTCAGAGCGTGTCCACCTGCGCCGAGGAAGACTCTGCGGGCGTTCACGCGGCGCAGTTCCCCACTCTTTACATCGCGGACGGCCAGCCACCAACCTTCACCGTTGGCTTGTCGTTGCAGGTTCTCAACCTCCTGATTGAAGGCCACGGCGAACTTGTCCTGCGACTTCAGGTAATTCAGCATGCCGCTGGTCAGGGCGCCATAGTCAACGTCAGTTCCAGTAACCATCCGGGTTGCTGCTACGACTTCGCGCGGATCGCGGCCTTCCATAACTAGCGGCGCCCATTCGGCTATCTGTGAATAGTCCCGGCTGAACTCCATTCCGCGGTAACAGTGGTGTGCACTCATCGCGGTGTAGCGCTTCCTCAGGAACTCAGCTCGGTCTTCGCCGACCACGAAACTCATATGTGGCACGGAATGAATGAACGAGTCCGGCGAAGTTATTGCGCCTTTGCGAACCAGGTACGACCAGAATTGGCGTGAAATATCAAATTCGGCATTGACGTTGAGCGCTTTGGCGAGATCAATGCTGCCGTCCTCGCTCATCGGTGTGTAGTTCAACTCGCAGTTCGCGGCATGACCGGTACCCGCGTTGTTCCATGGTCCCGTACTTTCTTGCGCCTCAGTCGGCAAGCGCTCAATGATCTCGACACTTAGGTCGGGTTGTAGCTCCTTCAGGATCACGGCGAGCGTTGTACTCATGATTCCGGCGCCCACCAGAACGACGTCAGCGCTCCAGATCCGGTTGTTGTCAGGCATGAAACCTCTCGGGACGGACTAACGGGTGGATGCGAGGCTACCGGCGGAGGAGGTTGAACTGCCAGGCAAGCAGTAGTCGGTTCCCCCAGGCGCGTTTATCCGAAATCTTTCGCTTGACGCGGTCCGCTCCCCCGCGTTTGCACCCAATCAGCCGCCGTTAACGCGAATCGACTGGTCTGAATCAACATAATGACTGCATGGCCGGAAATATTGTCGCAGTCGTAATCCTGTTCATCGCCGCAATTTTCATTACCTGGAGCGACCGCGGTAAGACGGTGGCTGCCAGCATCGGTGGCTACATCGTTTTGCTCGTCCTGACGATTCTTGGCGTTGCTGGAATCAACGGGATGTCCGCACTCTTTGGCGGATAGACCGCTAGGGTCAGCGTGTGCAAAGTCCAGCGAAAGGCAGTAGGCGGGTTTTGCGCGGCCTCACCCTTGGAACTGTGTGTGCACTGCTGTCGATCGCGGGTCACGAGATCGGTGGTGGCCGAGTTAGCGCAGCCGGCATCTTCTTCGTTGTAGGGCTTTTTGGTCTGATCGGCGTTGTCGTGGCGGACCAGGAACTCCAAACAGGGCGATTGACCATGCTGGTTCTTGGTTCAGCTCTGCTCGGGCACGTGGTGCTCATCTGTACCCATCATGCGCACGGATCCTCCGCTTCGGCTGCTGGCCACTATTCGGCAGCCACCATGATTGTTGGACATGTGCTGGCCGCTCTGGCGGTTGCTTGGCTGCTGCGTGAGGGCGAAGCGTCAATCTTCGCTTGGTCCCGGTTCCTCGGGCAGAGAATCGGTGCAGCCCTGGTGGCGGCAATCGTTATCGCGATGCGGTTTATCGAGAACGTCCACTCAGCTACGGCCACGGCAACAGATGCTTTTGATGATCCGCTGACGCTGGGTGGCACGCAAGTGTGCTCCTCGGTATCGCGCCGCGGTCCCCCTGTTTTCGCCTGATTTGGATAACTCTGTCCTCAGGTGAAAGGAGTTGCAAGTGGGGCTCAATGTGACGTTGTTTTATCGGCGCTTGGCGGCGGCTCTGATAGTCGTTCTGACGATGGCGGTTGCCATGGCTGTACCTGCTGTTGCGCACGACGAGTTGGTCTCAACCACGCCAGCGAACGGAGCTGTACTCAAGGGTCCG
>JAHEXM010000252.1 GCA_023252115.1 Micrococcales bacterium
GCGTCGGACAACCCGGTCGTGAAGCAGCAGAAGATTCTGATGTACGTCTTCCCGTTGATCTTCGCCTTCGGTGGCTTCAACTTCCCCGTCGGCGTACTCATCTACTGGACCACTACCAACCTTTGGTCAATGGGTCAGCAGTTCTATGTAATTAGGAACAATCCGACCCAAGGAACACCTGCTCACGCGGCCTATCTCGCCCGCAAAGCGGAGAAGGAAGCCAAAAAGGACCTTCGTAAGAACGGCCCAGCGATCGAAGAGATCCCCAACCCAGAAGAGTCACAAAAGGGAACAACCGTACAAAACAGACAGCAACCCAAACGCCAGCCTAAGTCCAAACGTCAAGGTGGTCAGCCGCCAAAACCGACGACGAAACCGACCCCGCCGCCGACGTCACCGTCTTAGCTTGATGCGTTTCACGTGAAACCGAAACACAGCTGCCCTGGTAGCCGCTGAGCTCGATGCCCCAATCCGACTTGTCCACACGTTCGAAACACGCGCCCAAGGAGATTCAATGACTGCCACTTCTACCGATCGCATTGCCGCCCTCGAGAATGAAGGTGACATCGCAGCCGACTACCTCGAGAGCCTGCTCGACATTGCCGACCTCGACGGCGATATCGACATGGATGTCGAGGGTGACCGCGCGATGGTTGCAATCGTCGGCGCTGATCTGAGCCAGCTTGTTGGCGAGGATGGCGAGGTGCTGGATGCGCTTCAGGATCTGACTCGGCTGGCTGTTACTCAGCAGACGGGCGACCGCTCGCGCCTAATGCTGGACATCGCTGGATTTCGGGCAGCCCGCAGGGCTGTGCTCACCGAGCTTGGCACTACGGCCGCCGAGAAAGCCAAAGCGGACGGTGAGGCGGTTCGCCTTGAGCCAATGACACCGTTTGAGCGCAAGGTCGTTCATGACGCGATCGCGGCAGCTGGCCTGACTAGCGAATCCGAGGGCGAAGAGCCGAACCGGTACGTAGTGGTCGTTCCGACCGTCGCCGGCGAATAACGGTGTCGCGCGTTTCACGTGAAACCATTTGAGCTCCCGCCGGCGACCCCGCCGGATGTTCGCGCCGGCTTCGATCAGCTGTGCCTCTATGCCGACTTTGTTTCGACCGTGGGTGTGGAACGTGGATTGATTGGCCCACGCGAAGCGGAGCGTTTATGGCCTCGACACCTCTTGAATTGTGCTGCTGTCGCAGACCCAGCATCGAGTTTGCTTCCGGAATCGGCCTCAGTAATAGACGTGGGCTCCGGGGCAGGCCTCCCGGGCATCGTGTGGAGCATTCTTCGACCGGACCTGAAGATCTCGCTGATCGAACCGATGCAACGCCGAGTCGACTTTTTGCAGGAAGCCCTCGAGCTGCTCAGCCTTGACAGTCGCATCACGGTAACCCGTGCTCGTGCTGAGGAACTTCCAGGTGAGGTAACTGCTGATGTGGTTACTGCGCGCGCCGTCGCACCATTGACGAAATTGGCTGTGATGCTTCTTCCACTAGTCGCTCCCGGCGGCACGATGGTTGCAATTAAAGGGGCTACCGCGGGCGACGAAGTTCGGGGGGCTGCCAAGGAATTGAAGAAGCTCGGGGCGGTGTCAGTTCAGGTCGTCAAGTGCGGTGAGGGCTGGCTCGAGCAACCAACGACAGTCGTTGTCGCGACTCGGGACGCGGAGTCGGTAGTAGCAGGAAAGCGGAAAAGGGGTGGTCGGGATGGCAGGAAAGGCGCATCAAGAGCCACGCGCTGAAGCCGGTCTGGGCTGGCCGTCACCACCCATCGACTATGTTCCTGGACCAGGCAAAGCGGCAACCACGGAAGTTATTGAAGAATCAACCTCCGCAGGTCTCGGCTGGCCGGCTGAATCGAATCCAAGTGAGGGGGGCCCGCCCTAATGCCCCGATCGAAAGCATCCGGTGCATCTGCCCACACTGCCTCGCACGCGCGGGTAGTGGCAGTTGCCAATCAAAAGGGTGGCGTGGGTAAAACCACCAGCGCCGTCAATGTCGCGGCCGCGTTGGCGGAGTCCGGTTATCGGACGCTAGTGATCGACCTAGATCCGCAGGGGAATGCCACGCTGGCTCTTGGGATCGATCGAAATACGACCGTGAACACGGTGTACGACTGCCTCATCGACGGCGTGTCACTAGTTGAAGCCGCAGTCGAAAGCAACAACGAAGGACTGCTTTGTGTGGCAGCGTCAGTCGATTTGGCCGGAGCCGAAGTTGAACTTGTGGGATTGCCTCAGCGAGAACATCGGCTGGCCGCGGCGATCACCGAACTGGGCGGTACGGCGGATGCGGGCATCCTTGCCGGACTCGAATTTATTCTCATCGACTGTCCCCCCAGCCTCGGCTTACTGACGGTCAACGCACTGGTAGCCGCCCGCGAGTTACTGGTTCCGATTCAGGCCGAGTTCTATGCGCTGGACGGTCTCGGTCAGCTGGTCCGAACTGTGGACTTAGTCCGGACGGCGCTTAACCCAGACATTGAAATTTCCCTGGTCGCCCTTACGATGACCGACCCGCAAGTCGACCAGCAACGGTATGTAGCGGACGAACTGCGTGCTTATTTCGGCCCATTGGTAGCGGACACGACCATCCCCCGTGACGCAGCGCTGAGCGAAGCGCCCAGTGGCATGCAGACGGCATTGACTTATGCCCCCAAATCAGATGGCGCAATTGCGTATCGCGCACTTGCCCATGAACTTGTTGACGCCAACCCAGCGATCTCTCGATGACTGTTTCATCCGAGGCGACGCCCAACCGACAAGGATCCTGAAGTGCCTTCGCAACGCTCATCATCCGGCCGCGGGTTAGCTGCATTGATCCCGACGACGGCTGCACCAGCCAAAACCGCGACTGTGAAGAAGGCAGTCAAACGCACTTCTCCCACGCCGGCGAAATCGACCCGAGTACCGGCGAAGTCTCCGGTCGAAGCCGCCAAAGACCCTGTGCCGCAGGCAGTTCCGGGCCTTGAACTAGTCAGTATTGGACTCGATGATGTACGCCCCAATCCACAACAGCCGCGCCAGGAATTCGATCCGGAAGCAATCGCGGAACTCGCGAAGTCCATCGGTGAAGTCGGTTTGCTACAGCCGATCGTCGTGCGATTGGCGACGGCGAAGGGCAAGTCGGTTCCGCCGTACGAACTGGTGGCAGGGGAACGGCGCCTGCGAGCCGCTCGGCAAGCCGGGCTCGATTCAATACCAGCAGTCGTGCGAAGTACCGATGACAACGCAATGCTTCGCGACGCGCTATTGGAAAACCTGCAACGGGTTCAGCTAAATCCCCTCGAGGAAGCAGCGGCGTACTCGCAGCTGCTCGCTGATTTTGGTGGAACCCACGACGAGCTCGCCGACAAGTTGGGTAAGTCGCGTCCCCAGGTGAGCAACACACTGCGACTGCTCAAACTCCCGCCGCAGGTTCAGCGTCGGGTGGCCGCTGGTGTGCTCTCAGCCGGTCACGCCCGAGCCTTGCTGAGCTGCAGGGATGAGGCCCAGATCGACCGACTCGCTAAGCGAGTGGTGGCCGAGGGACTGAGTGTGCGGGCGTTGGAAGAGATCGTTTCAGTCGACGACGGTTCTGCGAAGGCCAAGAAGAAAGCCGTTGCACGCAACAACGTCGTTCTGCCCGAACTGGAAGCAGTTGCTGAGCGCTTGTCCGATCGGTTCGAAACCAGAGTCCAGGTAACGATGGGACGATCAAAAGGCAAAGTCGTGATCGAATTCGCTGGGATCGAAGACCTGGTGCGGGTGGTGGATTTGATGGGCGGAGCAACTGAGTCCTAGCGCGAGTCGCCCATT
>JAHEXM010000014.1 GCA_023252115.1 Micrococcales bacterium
GCGAATACTTGCAATTGACCGTGAAAATCCCCGGAACGCTTAATGCGCGCAATTGGGCTGCTGCGCGCTTTTGTGCACGGCGGATGGCCGCCGCGTGACGTTTCTTGGCTCGAAGGGCTGCCTTGCGGGCCCTGACCTTGGCAGCGTGGCTCAGGTGTGAATGGGTAGCGGCACGCTCAACCACATGAACGCTGGCCGGCGTTGCTGCTGCTGCCGAGGCGAGCCCAGCAGAACCGGTCGCTGCGACTAGACCACACACCACGAGGACGCTTGCGCCAGCTCGGCTTTTCCACCACATGCCCCAGACTCTTGCACCTGAAACCGGCATCCACAACCGCTATCTCGGGCCGTAACCAATCCCGAACAATTCGCGGCGCCCGCCCCCCAATGTGGAACAAAATGTGGCCACTATGGACGGGAAGTTCCACCTTGCGGGGGCGTTGGTCAGTCCTAAAGCATGTATCGGAATGCGCGACCGGATCGACGATGAGCGCTAACGGCGTGAGCAGCCGACTCAAGATGGCTGATTTCCGCATCACTGACAATTCGAGCACGACGAAGCGATAAGAGCGAGAACGTGGCAACTGTTGCAACACCAAAGACCGCCAATGTCCACCGGGCGCCGACCAAGTTGAACATGTACCCCCACAGCAGGACCCCAATCGGACTGATCAGTGAGATAGCCAAGAAGAACGTTGCCAGCTGACCGGTTCGCGAAGTCGCATCGGCGTTCTCCTCGATCAATGAAATGAGAAACGCATCCCCCGCCCAGGTCGCAGCGGAAAGCACGATGAGGAAGAGGCCGAGCACAACAAGCTCGATTCTGCCGTCAACTAATCCGGCCACTGCGGCGATGATGATCACTCCGATTGCGCCCGCAACATAGCCAACGATTGAGGACCGCAATGGCTTCTGGCTGTGCAACAACCTGACCGCAACAGGTGTCAACATCGCGCCGATCGCCAGAAAACCCAACAGGAGTCCGGCTTCGCCAGCCAATCCATGCCCTAGGTCGCGAGCTACCGGGACCATCAAGTCCCACAACGGGTAGATAAAAAGACAGGAAATACAGCCAACAATGCAAATGATCCGCAATTTGGGGCGATGTATGAGGCTACCCAGAGATGCACGCCACGGTCGAGTTACTGCGTCCGGGCAAGTAGCTGGCTCTTTGGGTCTGACGAATGCGAGCACCAGCACCAGCGGAATGATCGCTGCCGCACTAATGAACAGACATAGCGGCAACCCCAACTCTCCAGTCGCATCAATCAAAAAACCGGCAAATGGAGCGCCGACGACGAGCGCTATCCCTGAGCCCACGGTCGACCAAGAAATCACTTTGGCTTGGTCTCCGCCGCCGGCATACGCGGCCATACTCGATTGCTTCAGAGCAAGCGCGAGACCCGCACACACTCCGGTAAAGATCGATCCCACCAATACAACCGGATAACCCGGAAGTCCGGCCACCAGCAAGAGACCTTCGATTGCAAACACGGCGGCTGCAACGATCAAACTGATCATGTATCCGCGCACAGTGCCGAATGCCCTGGCAAATCGACTCGTGTAAGGAAGTGCGATTGCAGAACCGAACGTATAGACACTGAAAGTGATACTTACCGCCAAGCCGCCCGCTCTAATCGAATCAGCCGACCCGGCCGCAATCACTGCAATCGCCAGAAATGCAACCGTCGTACTGAGACTAGTCAAGACATTGCTAGCGAGAAACCACGCCAGCGGCCTACTCATCCGGGCTTGCCCGGCCGCGACATTGGGTTGGTCTCGACTCACCTAGGCGCCACCGAGAAGCTTCTTGAAGTCATCAGGAAGTTCGTCAAGGTCTGCCTGCGATGGCGCGGATTGGTCACCACCCATGAGCCCACTGCCAGGGGCGGCATGAGCCGGTGCCTCGAGCGCAGCGGCGGCAGCATCTGCTTCTTGCTGCGCACGCTTCGCTGGGTTACCACTACGACCCTTCTTTGATTTGGGTTGCGAGTTCGATCGCCCCTTTGATTTCTTGCCGCCACCAACGCCTGGCATTCCCGGCATTCCACCACCGCCACCGGAGCGCATTTGCTTCATCATCTTTTGCGCATCGACAAATCGGGTCAGCAGATTATTAACCGCACTCACTTCGACACCGGCGCCTTTGGCAATGCGCGCCCGACGCGAGCCGTCGATCAGTTTCGGGTTTGCGCGTTCGGCCGGAGTCATCGATTGGATGATCGCCGAAATTCGGTCGATGTCTTTGTCGTCGACATTTTCCAATTGCTTTTTGATGTCACCCATGCCCGGCAACATCCCGACAAGCTTGCCAAGGCTGCCCATCTTTTTGACGGCCTGCATCTGCTGCAGGAAGTCATCAAGCGTGAAGTCCTCACCCTTCGAGACCTTTGCTGCCATACGTTCGGCTTCGTCAGCGTCGAACGCTTTTTCCGCTTGCTCAATCAACGTGAGCATGTCGCCCATGTCGAGAATGCGCGAGGCCATTCGATCTGGGTGGAAGGTCTCAAACTCAGTCAGGCCCTCGCCGATCGAGGCAAACATGACGGGGCGTCCGGTTACTTCGCGTACCGACAGCGCAGCGCCGCCTCTTGCGTCACCGTCGAGCTTGGTCAGCACGACACCGTCGAACCCGACACCTTCTTCGAACGCAACGGCGGTTGTTACTGCATCCTGTCCGATCATCGCGTCCACAACGAACAGGACTTCGTCAGGATTAACAGCATCGCGAATGCCTCGCGCTTGGGCCATCAATTCCTCGTCGATCGCCAACCGTCCCGCGGTGTCAACGATTACAACGTCATAGCCTTGATCGCGGGCAAAGTCGATGCTGCTGCGCGCAACCTTTACCGGGTCACCAACACCGCTGCCGGGTTCAGGTGCGTACACCCCGACGCCAGCACGCTCACCCACAACCTGCAACTGGTCGACTGCGTTTGGTCGCTGCAAGTCGGCCGCGACCAACAACGGTCGATGTTCATCTTCTGTTAGCCATCGAGCCAACTTGCCAGCCAACGTTGTCTTACCTGCACCCTGCAAACCGACCAGCATGATCACTGTCGGCGGGTGCTTGGCGAAGCGCAGGCGCCGCGTCTCGCCGCCGAGGACCTCGACCAGTTCCTCATGAACGATCTTGACAACTTGCTGGGCTGGGTTTAGCGCCCCCGAAACTTCTGACCCAAGAGCCCGCTCTTTGACCCGGGCACAGAATCCTCGAACCACCGGCAGCGCCACATCGGCCTCAAGCAAGGCAGTGCGAATCTCGCGAACGGCGGCATCGATGTCAGCCTCAGAGAGGCGCCCTTTGCCGCGCAGGCCTTTGAAGGTCGACGTCAGTCGATCGGAAAGCGTGTTGAACACGCGCCCACGTTATCCGGTTGATTCGTCGGGTGCGTCAGGCGATGGCGGATTGACCGTCGCCTCCCACTCGGAGTTCAGGCGAGCCAGCAATGCCTGGGTAACTCTTTGCCCATCGTCTTCAGTGATCGGCATACCCGGCTCGTTTGCTAGATAGAAGACGTCGACAACATCAGACCCAAGGGTCGCCACCCGCGCTGCGTCGATCGCAACTCCCTCGTCAGTGATTGTCGACGCGATCGTGAACAGCAATCCAGGTGCATCGGCAGCACGGACTTCGAGAACAGTCGCTCGTGCAGAAGCGTCTTTAACGATGATCACCTCAGGCGGCGGGGGCGTGGGTGCATCCGCGCGCCGATACGCACGTTCTCGCTCCAGCAATTTGGATCGGATGTCGATGCGACCTTTTAGGCCGAGCTGAATGTCCTCGCGCAAGCGCTCGACCTCAGGCGGCGTTCCAAAGGTTGGTTGAACAGCCCACACAGTCACAGCGCGCGTTCCGACGGTTTCGGTTCGCGCTGAACGTACCTCGAGTCGATTGATCGCCAACACACCCGCAACGGTTGCTAGCAGTCCCAACCGGTCATCGGTGGCCACCGTGACTTCAAGAGCACCGGCTCCTTCAGCAATCAACACTTGTACGCCCGAACCATCGGCAAGAGCTCGCTGCGCTTCGGACAGAGTTGGGGGATCCGGCGCGGGCGCACCAACGAGAACGCCCCTTGTTCGTGAAACCAGTTCCTCAACAAGCGACGCTCGCCATGGAGTCCACGCCAAAGGTCCGGTAGCCATTGCGTCGGACTCCGTCAGTGCATACAGCAATTCGAGCATTTCGCCGTCGCCAACTATGTCGGCCACGGCCGCCGCAGTTGCCGGATCCGATAAGTCCCGACGCGTGGCCATCTCGGGAAGCAACAGATGATGTTCAACCAACGATTCGATGATCGCCGAGTCGGCCGCGTCAAACCCAAGTCGCGGGGCAATCGTGCTGACGAGCTCAACACCAACCGCTGAATGGTTTCCACCGCGCGCCTTGCCGATGTCGTGGAACAGCGCACCCACATGCAGGAGGTCAGGCCGGGACACGCGACGTGAAAATTGAGTTGCATTTACTGCTGCTTCGATCGAATGCCGATCAACGGTAAAGGTGTGCACCGGGTTGCGCTGCGGTGCACTACGAATGGCTTCCCATTCGGGAATTAGCCAGGTGATCAATTCGGCTTGATCTAACGCTTCCCAAACCGGAAGCGCCGAACGTCCAGCTCCCAGCAAGGAGACCAAGGCGTTGCGCGCACTAATCGGCCACGGCTGAGGCATCGGCGCGGACTCCGCCGCAAGTCGTTTTACCGCGTGAGTGCTGAGCCGGAGGCCAGCTTGAGCAGCGGCAGCGGCCGCACGCAGAACCAGAACAGGATCGCGATCAGGTCTTGCATCAACGGCGAGTACGGCTTCGCCGTCCTGAACCACCACGCCGTCGGCAAGCGGCGCGCGATCGGGGCGCCCAGACGAACGCAGGCGTCGTAACGGTCCGCGACGCTTTGACGCCGTGATGCGTTCAACTCGATGCCAAGCTGTATCGGATGCGTAGGCGATAACCCGACCGGCAGTTGAAACTCGGCGCAGCAACGCATCGGCGTCCGCGTAACCAAGTAAGTCTGCAACTGGACCCTGCTCCTGCAACATCAATTTGTCCGAGTGGCGGCCCGTCACTTGATGCAACGCATCGCGCACGTCGAGCAGGACTTCGGTTGCGCTCGGTACAGACGTGTGGTCAGTGCTGATGACCGAAGACGCCTCGATGGCTCGAAGCGCGGTGGCGTCCCGAAGCCCGCCATAGGATTCTTTGAGATCGGGCTCAAGAAGGTGCGCCAGTTCTCCATCGCGCGCCATCCGAGCTCGCACTGTCATTCGCATGTCGTCGAATCGTTTCGGTGCCAATGCGCGCCAGTCTTCAAATACCCAGCCACGCAGAGTGGCAGTCAGCTCATCATTGCCGGCAACCGGTCTGGCGTCGAGCAAGCCCAACAGCACTTTTAGGTCTCTTCCGGCGAGCCGCCGAGCTTCCGCTGTAGTTCGCACGCTGTGATCAAGGCGAACGGCGCCGTCCCACATCGGGTACCAAATGCGATCCGCAACGCCCGCCATGTCGACGCCGCCTGGATGCAGGAGGAGCAAGTCCAGGTCGCTGCCGGCCACCAGATCACCCCGGCCATAGCCACCCACCGCAACTATTGCGCAGCCTTGCGCTGCAGCGCCGGAATCATCGAACAGCGCACTGACCCAGTCGTCGGTTAACGACGTCAGCGCTCGACGACGGGCCGGCCCGGGTCGCATCGACCCATTGAGTAATTCACCGCGGGCTGCGACGTACGAAGCGGTGAGGTCAGACACTGCACATACCTCCCACTCCAAATGGCATCAGTTCCCGACCCTACTTTGCACTTTGACGCGCTGACCTCGCCATATGCCTTTCGCGTAGCGAGCAAGCCGCGCGAGTTCGTTAGGAACAAGCGAGCGAAGCGAGTCGAAGTTCCTGACGGATTCGCGTGCGCGCAGTTCTCGCGGAGCAATCAGACGTGACTCGGCCTCCAGGTTCGCCGGTCGGGAGACTGCGAACCTGGAGGCCTTGTCACCCGGCGGGGTCGACCGTGCGATTTCACTGAGGAACTCGCGTCAGTCGCCCCCGCCGGGCGGCGGGAACTAGAGAGCGTCAGCCCCACGTTCCCCGGTGCGCACGCGTGCAACGGTTTCGACTGGGACAACCCAGACTTTTCCGTCTCCAATGCGCCCGGTCTGCGCGGACTTGATGATGGCGTCGACGACTGCGTCGGCTTCCCCATCATCAACGAGCACCTCGACCCGCACCTTGGGCACCAGGTCGACTGTGTATTCAGCCCCCCGATAGACCTCGGTGTGCCCTTTCTGACGGCCGTAGCCGCTAGCTTCCGAAACCGTCAGGCCGTGGATCCCTTGGGCTTCGAGAGCGCTCTTGACGTCGTCAAGCTTGAAAGGCTTGATAACTGCATTGACTAGCTTCATGCCTTCACCTCCTGCTTGACACTTCCATCGATCTTTTCTGCATCAGGTGCTGATGCAGGTGTTGCTGGAGACTTGTCGTCAGCGAAGCTGCCGCCAAAGGTTCCTTCAGCAAACTCGTACGCAGTTTCTGCGTGGACGGTGAGGTCGATACCAGTGATCTCGTCGTCCTTGCTGATGCGCATACCCATCGTCTTGTGAATGATGAGTCCGAGAATTCCGGCGACGATGAAGCTGTAGACCATGACTGCACCAGCAGCAACAGCCTGACGCCACAGCTGGTTGAATCCACCGCCGTAGAACAGTCCGTTGACCGCAGCTGGCGCCTCTTCCGTGGCCACCAAACCGACCATCAACGTTCCGATGATTCCACCGATCAAGTGAACGCCCACGACGTCAAGCGAGTCGTCGTAACCGAGCTTGTACTTGAGTCCGATGGCAAGTGCACAGAGCACACCCGCGGCAACACCGATGGCAATTGCGCCCACTGTGTTAACCGATGAACACGACGGGGTGATTGCGACCAAACCAGCGACGATGCCGGAAGCCACACCCAACGAGGTGCTCTTTCCATCGCGGATCTTTTCGGTGATTGCCCACGCAAGCCCTGCGGCCGCTGTGGCGATCATCGTGTTGACCCAAGTGATCGAGGCAGTGCCGTTAGCGGCAACAGCTGAACCGGCGTTGAAACCGAACCAACCGAACCACAGCAATCCAGCACCGAGCATCACAAATGGAACGTTGTGCGGACGCATTGGAGTCTTGCCAAATCCAATGCGCTTGCCCACGATCAGTGCCAATGCCAGACCTGCAGCACCAGCGTTGATGTGCACCGCTGTACCACCGGCGAAGTCGATCGCTTTCAGCTTGTTAGCTATCCAGCCACCGCCTGTACCCGTGACGTCATCAAACGCGAAGACCCAGTGTGCAACTGGGAAGTAGCAGATGGTCGCCCAGAAGAATGCGAAGACCATCCACGCGCCGAACTTCACCCGATCAGCAATTGCGCCCGAGATAAGGGCAACCGTGATGATTGCGAAGACAGCTTGGAATGCGACGAATGCGTACGCCGGGATTCCAGTTCCTGGTATCGCCTTTCCAGCGTCATCCATGTGTTGCAGGATGGCGCTGTTCATTAGACCTTTTAGACCGAAGTACTGGAATGGGTCACCAACAAGACCCTTGCCTCCGACGTCGTTGCCGAACGCCATTGAGTAACCCCAGAGCGCCCACATCACAGCTACCAATGCGAGTGCACCAAAGCTCATCATCATCATGTTCAAAACGCTCTTCATGCGGACCATGCCGCCATAGAAGAACGCCAGCGCTGGTGTCATGAGCAGTACAAGAGCTGCACTGGTCAAGACCCAAGCGGTATCACCGGCTGAAATATCCGGCATCTCCCACCTCCTAATCCCCCAAAACCGGGTTGACGGGGCAACAATGCGTTTCCGCTGTTTCGCGATGTGACTGAGTGCGTTTCGCGGGGGTGACGTTCTGGCTTGTGCGGTTTCAGTTGCGTTGCGAACTGGTACGCCGTGTTACGACCATGTTTCGAGTGATCCACATGCCCATTGAGCGGTTGCAAAAAGGCGCGAAACCAGCCTCTCGCTGGCCCTATTTGCTGCTTTCCGCGCGCCCCGGCCAAACACGCCGGGCGATTTGAACCGCGGGGCGCGGAAAGCGGGGCGGGAGGCGTGAAGCGTGAGGCGACAGGCCTCAGTCGAGAAGGGCGTCAACGAAAGCGACGGGGTCAAAGGGCGCAAGATCATCAGCGCCTTCACCCAGTCCTACGAGTTTGACCGGAACACCAAGTTCACGCTGGATTGCGATCACGATGCCACCTTTGGCTGTGCCATCCAATTTCGTCAGGACGACTCCGGTTACGTCAACGACCTCACCGAAGACCCGGGCCTGGGCAAGCCCGTTCTGACCCGTGGTCGCATCCAGAACCAGCAACACTTCGGTCACCGGCGCACGCTTCTCAATGACCCTTTTAACCTTGCCAAGCTCATCCATCAAACCGACTTTGGTGTGCAGACGACCAGCCGTATCGACCAAGACCACATCGACCTCAGCGTCGATACCGGAAACCACCGCATCGAATGCGACAGACGCTGGGTCGCCCCCCTCCGGTCCACGAATAACTGGAACCCCAATGCGCGTTCCCCAGGTGAGCAGTTGCTCGCTCGCGGCGGCACGGAAGGTATCGGCGGCAGCCAAGACAACGTCCTTGTCTTCTGCCACCAGGAGCCGGGCAAGTTTGCCGGTTGTCGTCGTTTTGCCGGTTCCGTTCACACCCACGACCATGACAACGGCTGGAACATCAAGCGCCACATTGCGATTGACCGCCAGACTCCGATCCATCGACGGGTCAACCAAAGCCAGAAGTTCCTGCTTGAGCATCTCGCGCACAACGGCCGGATCGGAGTTGCCTTCGACTTTGACCCGCTCGCGCAACCTGTCCATTAATTCCGTGGTCGGTCCAACCCCCAGGTCCGCCGTAAGCAGCGCCTCTTCAACTTCGTCCCAGGTCGCGTCATCGAGCGTTGACCGCGACAGCAACGCCAAAAGGCCTTTACCCAACGCATTGTTGCTGCGCGCAAGTCGGGCACGAAGTCGAACAAGGCGACCGACTGCGGGTTCGGGTGTCTCTATCTCGGGTTCGACGGCTGTGGTCGGGGCCACGGCTGGCGTTGCAGCGCGGTCAAGGACCGCCGTTCCACTACCACCACCGGAATTGGAATCGCCATCGCCGCCTCCGCCTGCTGTGCCTACGGAGGCTTGCGTCGGCGCCGGGCTGACGGGCTTGCGTGACCGGCCACGAACCAACGCAACGCCGACCACGATTGCGACTATCAGAATCGCCACGCCTATGACGATGTACAGCACCACGGAATCCATGCCGTCAGTGTTTCAGAGTCAGGATGAGTCGAGTCCGCCCCCGCCGAAAGTGCCCAATTGCCACACTTTCGGATTAGGCGTTGACTGACGCGGGAGGCAACATCCAAGGGATTTAGCTAGCCTCACTGGCGAGATGATCAACAATCCACCGGGAGCGTTTCATGCGGCACGCACGCCAAGTTGTTGCCCTGCTGGCTACGGCCTCGATTATCGCGGTCGCTTCGGGCTGCGCTGCAACTACTAATTCCGCTAAGCCGTCGGACCAGGCAGCGAGCGGGTCAAGTGAATGTGTGCCCTTCCCTAAATCGCAGCTAGCACCTAATCCCAAACCCGGAACACCACCGGCATTTGGCGACCCCACCACCAAAGACGCATTGGTCAAAATGCAGCAAGCGATCATCGACAAAGCCAAGACCCTGTCACCGACCGGAACATACTGCGCAGAGGGCCAGACAGACCCGGGAGTAGCAAAATGCAACAAGGGCTACTGGGGGTTCACTTACTCGACAGAACCGGGCGCCCAGAACAACTGCAATTTCTTCTACTCACGTGTCGACAACTCGTACTGGACGCAAGTCACCCCGATTGTGCTCTCGCAGTACTACGACTACCTCAACTTGATAACGGATGGCGTTGACATTCAGAACCAGAGCGTCGGCCCGCACACCACGATCACTCAACCCGACAAGGTCGCCCTGATGTTTGGGAAATCCGCTTCGAGGAATGGACCGGCGGTTCCCTATGCGTCACTTCCGCTCACCGGCGGCAAGCTCGACGTGAATTCGGTCAATGCGCTGGTAGCAAAGACAACCACTGACACATCAGGAACGACACCGGTCGACAAGAACACAAAAAAGCCCGTCGGGCCCAATCCAATGTTCGCTGGTGCCGGTGCCGCGGCGGACTGCTTTAACGTGTGGATCGCCCCACCGGACGGCAAGACCGTGCCGACGACAACGACCCCTGTCGAAGATGTCCCAGTCAAAGCAGGGACCTCTTTCTACTGCGCGATCAGCACTGCCGCTGGCCAGGGAACTGCCTACGCTGAAGTCAACATGTTGACGCCGACTGCCACCTCAGTGCCCGTCACGGTGGTCACCCAACAGCCTGGCGGCGAGGCAAATCTCCTGCGTAAGCCGGGTGGCTCAACTTCATTCAGCCCGGACAACGTGTTGTGGCCAGTCAACATCCCCGAAGTCACTCAAGCGCAGACAGCAGCGCTGCCGGTGCCGGCATCGTGTGTAAATGCCGGGAGCAATGGATCATCTCCAACTGATTGCGTACACCTGTGGCTCACTGGGATTGCACCGGACAACGCCGGGCAAGGCGGGGTGCCCTTCACCAGTTGCCGGGTGTTTGTCGTTCTGGAAACTGACAAGACCCAAGTTGCCGGCACAGCTTCGAAATACCAGGTCCCAACAGATGGCTTTACCGCTCACATCTCGTTGGCGAAAAATAAGCGTGCCCAATCGGCATCAGACAACGACTTGGCCACGTGCCAGCGGACGTACGACCTCAACACGTCGTTGGGTCTGCCAGGAAACGGCGCACCGCCACCTGGCGCTGGATCAGACTTGAACTAGTCGGGAGTCGCCGACGCGCATTCTCAGACGTTTTGGAGTTCGCGCAAGCGTTGGCTAATCACGGCCGTAACTCCATCGCGCATCGTGATGCCGTAGAGCGCATCACCGATCTCCATCGTGCGCTTCTGGTGGGTGATGACCAAGAGCTGACTTGATGCGCGCAGCTCTTCGAGGATCACCAATAGGCGGCCCAAGTTGGTGTCGTCGAGCGCGGCCTCGACCTCGTCGAGCAAGTAGAACGGGCTCGGGCGGGCCTTGAAGAGCGAGATCAGGAACGCGACCGCGGTGAGCGAGCGCTCGCCACCGGACAGCAGCGATAGCCGCTTAACCTTCTTGCCTGCCGGGCGCGCTTCAACTTCAATTCCGGTGTTCAACAGATCGGTTGGATCAGTCAGAACTAGCCGACCCTCACCACCTGGGAACAGTCGAGAAAACACATCCGCGAACTGCTCCTGGACATCGACAAATGCTTCCGAAAATACCTGCTGCACGCGCTCGTCTACGTCCGCAACAATGTCGAGTAAGTCCTTGCGACTCTGTTTCAAGTCTTCAAGCTGAGTAGTTAAGAACGCGTGGCGCTCCTCCATCGCGGTGAACTCTTCAAGTGCCAGCGGATTGACGCGACCAAGCAGCGCCATCGACTTTTCGGCGGTACTTAGGCGCTTTTCTTGTTCCTCCCGAACAAATGGGTACGGCTGTGCGGCCGGTGCTTCGGGATCAACTTCGTCACCCACGGCGATGCCAGACGGCGGCACCAGAACATCAGGACTGTATTCGGCCAACAGGGACTCTGAGTCCACTCCGAACTCTTCAAGAGCCTTTGTTTCAATCTGCTCAACACGCATTCGCTGCTCGGCACGTGCAACTTCATCGCTGTGAACGGCGCTGGTCAGTTGCTCAAGAGTGGCGGCCAATTCACGTGCGAGGCTGCGAATCTCTGTCAACTCGGCTTCGCGTTTGGTTCGGGCGCTATCAACCGTGAAGCGCGCTTGCTCTGACTCAGCAAGGGTTGATTCCAACCTAGCTGCAGCACCTTCCGCGACGGCCAACACAGCAATGGCGACCAACGCTTGGCGCTCGCGTTGCTCGCGAAGCTCACGCGCCCGGATTCGCGCTTCACGCTCAGCTTCGGCAGCAGCAGTCAGTTCGTCGATACGCGCTTTGAATGAAGTCGCACGCTCTTCTCCCGTTCGTAACGCTAACCGCGATTCGAGTTCGCGCTGACGTGCTGCGCCCACTGCCTCGCGCCATTCGTCAAGTTGCGCCGCATCCGGTCCCGCCTCGAGATCGGACTCGGAACTGTTGATATTTGCCAATTGCTGCTGCGCGGCAATAACAGCCTGATTGTCGGCTTCGAGTCCTTGTTGTGCGGCAATAAGCGCACGGCTTAGTCGCCCACATTCTTCGTCCGTGGCCGCCCGCTGTGATTCAAGCAATGCGATTTGCTGCGTCCGCTGCGTGAGCGAGGCCTGCGAGAGCTCCAATTGTTCGGCGATCTGGGCCAGCGCACTCACGCGCGACTCGAGCTGCCCGACGCTTACCTGTACCGCTTCATCAAGTCGGTGACAACTGTCGAGGACTTGGGCACGTTGCGATTGAGCTTGCTCAAGTGCCGCAGCGATTTGAATACGACCAGCATCTGCCGAGCCGCCGGTGGCACTGGTTGCAGACAAGGTGTCGCCATCGCGCGTAACCACGGTGAGATCCGGCTGCGCTGAGATTACGTATTGGGCACCGTCAAGATTGTCGACGATGACGACATTTCGCAAAACGCGGCGAATGGCGTGCTCAATCGAATGAGCGCACTGCACGACATCTAGCGCAGACACAGTTCCGCTCGGCAAACCGAGCTCAAGTGCTTGCGCGGAATGACCGCCCGGCGCGCCAATGACAATTGAAGTTCTACCAGCTTCCGATTGGCGCAGATGCTGCAGCGCAGCCACGGCTTGGGCAACATCCGCGACAGCAACGGCATCTGCACTTGAAGCCAGCGCTGCAGCGATGGCCTGTTCATAGCCGGCTTCAATACGGACGAGGTCAGCAACTGTGCCCAGCGTTGCGCCGAAATCCGCCAACGCGTGCGCGCCGCCGGCAGAGTCCATCCGCATCGCTAACGCTTCAATCCGCGCATCCAAACCAGCGAGATCGCGTTGCGCCTCATTCTGCTGAGTACGGCTAACGCCGAGGGCGGATTCGGCTTCATCTCGAAGCTGCACCGCTGCTTCGTGGTTGGCGACCAAGCCACGTGTCGTGTCGTCTAGCCCATCATCGGCACCAGCAAATTGTTCAAGTTCCTCAGTCGCTAAGGCCAAACGTTGGCGCGCGTGATCGATTTGTTCGCCAAGACGGGCTATTTCGGCAGTACGTGCGTCTACTCGCGAAGACGCGGCACGCACATCACCCTCGAAGCGGGCAACTGTTTCGCGCCGATCCGCGACTTGCGCAATGTAGCGATCCGCAAGCTGTTGCCCAGCCTCGAATTGCTGCTCTGCAGCTGTCCGTGAATGCTGCGCGGAATCAAGTTCAGCAAGGAGGCGCTGCACTTCGCGGGTTTGATCGTCAAACGCTTGAGCCACCTCGGCAGCTTGGCGATCAAGCTGCTCGGGGTCGATCGAGGACGACTGCTCGGTTTCTACGACCTGGGCGTTGCGAACTCTTTCGGTTGCCAGCGAAACCAGGCCAGCGAAACGCTCGCGCAACGCGACCAAACGCAAATGCAATTCGTGAATGCGTGCAGATTCAGGGGCCTGGGCCACGGACTCTGCTTCAAG
>JAHEXM010000253.1 GCA_023252115.1 Micrococcales bacterium
CTTGTGACGGCTTCTTTTTTAAAGAGCAGAACATTGCCGTCGTTGGTGGTGGCGACTCCGCGATGGAGGAAGCGACTTTCCTGACCCGCTTCGCTGAGAAAGTCACCATTGTGCACCGCCGGGACAGCTTCCGAGCCAGCAAAATCATGGCGGACCGTGCGTTGAACGATCCGAAAATTGAAGTCGTTTGGGACACCGACGTGCTCGACGTACTAGGCGAAGACAAAGTCACGGGGCTGAAACTCAAGAACCGCGTGACTGGCGAAGAGTCGACACTTGCAGTCACCGGATTGTTTGTCGCGATTGGCCACGACCCGCGCTCTGAGTTACTCGTTGGGCAAGTTGACCTCGATGCCGCGGGTTACGTGATCGTCGAAGGGCAATCGACCCGAACCAACCTTGACGGTGTGTTCGCCTGCGGCGACGTCGTGGACCACACCTACCGTCAAGCAATTACCGCTGCAGGCTCCGGATGCGCAGCGGCCCTTGATGCCGAACGATGGCTTGCAGACCAGACCGGCTGAGCTCACACTCAGTCGACAACCACAAAAGGAGATGCCATGGGCGCCAACACGGTGACCGTTACCGATGCAACGTTTGCCACCGAGGTTCTTGGTTCGGACAAGCCTGTACTTGTCGACTTTTGGGCTGAGTGGTGTGGTCCGTGCAAGATGGTGGCGCCGATCCTTGAGGAAATTGCCGCAGAGCACGGCGACAAAATCACGATCGCCAAACTCAACGTCGACGAGAACCCGCAGACTGCCGCCACCTACGGCGTCACTTCTATCCCGACGATGAACGTCTACAAGGGTGGCGAAATCGTTAAGCAGATCATTGGCGCCAAGCCGCGGGCGGCGTTGGTCTCTGACCTCAACGAATTCATCGGTTAGAGCGCATCCTTTTACCTAGACCCTGTTGTACTTAAGCCGTGGAGCAACCTGCGTCACCTAAGCGCGCACTCAAGCTGACCAAGGGCGCTACGGGTCCAGCCGTAGCCGAAGTGAGGGATCGCCTCACTCGGCTTGGCCTTCTGTCGTCCGCTGAAGCCGGGAGCAGTGACATCTTCGACGAGGCAGTCGTAGATGCCGTTCGAACCTTTCAGCAAGACCGCGGCATTACCGTCGACGGAATCGTTGGACCGCTGACATTTCGTCGGCTCGAGGAAGCGCGTTGGAACTTGGGCGACCGCATCGTGTCGTTTTCACCCGGTCGAATCAATGCTGGCGATGATGTTGCTGAATTGCAGAGACGGCTCAACTCACTTGGATTTGACGCTGGGCGGGCCGACGGTGTTTTCGGCTCTGGAACTGACCAAGCACTGCGCGAGTTCCAACGCAATGTTGGTGTGGACGTCGATGGAACGTGCGGACCTGATGTCTGGCGCGCGCTTGAGCGACTGATCCGGACGGTTTCGGGTGGCGCCGGACACCAAATGCGTCAGGCGCACCAACACACCGTCTCCCGCACCGGAGTGGCCGACAAGGTCATCGTCATTGATCCAGGTCATGGCGGGCCAGATCACGGAACCGTTGGGCACCGGCTGGCGGAGTCAATCATCGCCGATGACCTGTCCAAGCGCATCGAGGGTCGCTTGGCCGCAATCGGTACTCAAGTGCTGGTTTCTCGACCGACCAGTTACGACATGAGCCATGCGTTGGACGAACCTGCCCGCGCTGAATTTGCCAACGACAACGGTGCCGATCTCGTTGTCTCGCTGCATACCGATTCCGAATCGACTGGTAAAGCCCATGGCGTGGCAACGTTTTATTACGGCCACGCCAACGACCATTCAGTGCTCGGGCAGCGCTTCGCTGAGATCGTTCAGCACGAAATTGTGCGCTCCACAGATTTGACGGACGGACGTATCCACGGCAAAACCTGGGAGTTGCTGCGTCTGACGCAGATGCCGGCAGTCCGAATTGAGTGCGGATACGTGTCCAACCAGCACGATGCTGATCGTCTCGCCGATGCAGCTTTCCGTGACGCGTTGGCGCAGGCAATCGCGACGGCGGTCACCAAATACTTTGCGCCGGACTAGCTAGCCCAGGGGGTCACGCGCGCGGCGCGGCGCCAACAATCCAATGGCGAAGCCGATAATTGCGCCAACGAGGATCACGGCTATGCCCTTGAATAGACCCTTAAGCGACATATCCATTTCCCCCGTATCGACTGAATAGGGCATCGTAGGTACCCACGGTACCGACCGGCAAGGAGGTGCGAAAGGTGGACGACGTCACTCCGTCAGTTGACGACGCCCTTGCGCGCCTCCGACCTACTCACTCCAGCCGCCTCGACCCGTGGGTTGAGTCATACGCCGAGCGAGCCAACGGCATGAGTGCATCAGCCATCCGAGCACTGTTCTCGGTGGCATCGCGACCCGAGGTGGTCTCGCTCGCGGGCGGAATGCCCTACGTCGCTGCACTGCCGCTGGATGCCATTGCCGACACTGTTGCCAGACTCATCCGCGAACGCGGGGCTACAGCTCTGCAGTACTGCAACGGGCAAGGCGACGAGACGCTGCGCGAACAGATTTGCCAGGTGATGTCACTGTCCGGCATCAAAGCCCACCCCGACGACGTGATCGTCACGCCTGGATCACAGATGGCAATCGACCTGGTGACCCGAGTGTTCTGCGACCCGGGCGATGTTGTCTTGGTCGAGGCGCCCTCGTATGTCGGAGCACTTGGCGTCTTCGCTGCCTATCAATGTGAAGTCATCCACGTTGCCACCGACATGGACGGGCTTGTTGCAGAGGCGCTTGAGGAAGCCATTGCATCCGTACGTGCTGCTGGAAAGAAGCCCAAACTCATCTACACGGTGCCGACATTTCAAAACCCTGGCGGAGTCACCCAACCACCGGCACGTAGAGCCGAAGTTTTGGAAGTCGCGAAGCGGTCCGGCATCTTGCTGGTCGAAGACGACCCGTATTGCTTGCTGGGATTCGACGGGTCGGTCCCACGCGCGATCCGCGCCGACGATGCCGATTCGGTCGTCTACCTTGGCTCGTTTTCCAAAACGATCGCTTCTGGATTGCGAGTGGGCTGGGCGCTTGCACCGCATGGCATTCGAGAGAAATTGGTTCTCGCGGCCGAGGCTGCGATTTTGTGTCCGTCGAACTTCTCGCAATTGACCGTGTCTGAGTATCTGGCGACTCAGCCGTGGCTTGAGCAAATCAAAGCATTCCGCGAGATCTACCAAGAGCGCCGAGACGCGCTCCTTGATGCGATGGAACTCGACATGCCAGCCGGCACTACCTGGACGACCCCTGCCGGTGGTTTCTACTCCTGGGTCACGCTACCCGGCGATCTCGATGCAACTGCCATGCTGCCTCGCGCCGTCGCAGGGCAGGTCGCTTATGTGCCGGGAACTGGTTTCTTTGTCGACGGCAATGGCCGTTCGTCGATGCGCTTGTCCTACTGCTTTCCAGAGCCCGACCGAATCCGCGAGGGTGTGCGCCGACTGGCTGGCGTGATCGAGGCCGAACTTGAACTGGTGTCGATTTTCGGTCCGCACAGCGATCGCTCGACCCAACAAACGATTGGTTCAAGAAAGCAAGGTTCATCTACCCCGTCGCCCGACCTAGCCTGATGCATCGGTGAGAGAGAAATCATGAGCGAACGAGTTGTCGTACTTGCTGGCGGGCTTTCGCCCGAGCGCGACGTGTCCATTCGATCCGGTCGACGCGTCGCCGAAGAATTGCGAGATGTGGGAATCGAAGCAGACGTCTGTGATGTCGATGCCGCACTTTTGCCTTTGTTAACAAGCGA
>JAHEXM010000254.1:0-3196 GCA_023252115.1 Micrococcales bacterium
TACGAGCCGCTAGCAAGTTTGCGACCGTCCACGGTTGCCAAACGCGCAGCGAACGCGCCCGGGTCGATGAGTGCTTCAAGGTCCCAGTACGCAGCCGAGGTAAACGCGATGCGTTCGCGCTCGCGCTCGACGACCAGCCGCAGCGCAACCGACTGAACGCGACCAGCCGAAAGGCCTTGCATGACTTTCTTCCACAGCACCGGTGAAACTTCGTATCCGTACAAGCGGTCAAGTACGCGTCGAGTTTCCTGCGCGTCGACTAGCCGGCGATCAAGATCACGGGTGTCGTTAGCTGCGCGTTGGATGGCTTCTTTGGTGATCTCGTGAAACACCATCCGCTTGACGGGAACCTTCGGCTGTAGGACCTCCAACAGGTGCCACGCAATTGCTTCACCTTCGCGGTCTTCATCTGTGGCTAGCAGCAACTCGTCGGCGTTCGCGAGCTTCTTCTTGAGCTCAGCGACTTTCGCCTTCTTGTTCGAGTGCACTACATATATAGGAGTGAAGTCGTGTTCCACGTCGACTGCCAGTTTCGACCACGGCAAGGCCTTGTATTTGGCCGGAACTTCGGCAGCGCCATTCGGCAGATCCCGGATATGCCCGACACTGGAGTCGACTTCGTAACCCTTGCCGAGGTAACCCTGGATGGTTTTAGCTTTCGCTGGGGACTCAACAATGACCAGTCGGCGCAGCGAATCAGCGGAATCTGACGCCTTGGCAGGCATTAGTCACGCTCCCATTCGCTTCGGCTGGATAGGTCCGGATGGCTGGACAATCGAGTCACGAGACTACGCATTGCGTCAAATCGCGCCAATACGGGGCATTGGCTCTTGACCATTTCCACACATTTCACGAGCCCTCACCATGCTCGGTTTAATACGAGCTACACCCCAGGTCCGTGGGGCCTGGGGTGTAGAAGAAGTGCGGTGGTCGCGAAGCATCAGATTAAGACGAGACGGGTTCCTTCTCCTCGACGTCTTCGGCAATCTCATCTGGCGATACCGCGATCGGACGACGCTTGGTGACAATGACAGCCCCCACGATGATCGCCACGGCGACGGCAGCAATCAGCAGGCGCAGCCACGTCTGGTGGTTCAAGAACATCGAAACGACTGCTGGCGCGACCAGCAATGCGACCAGGTTCATCACCTTGATCAGCGGGTTGATCGACGGACCAGCAGTGTCCTTAAACGGGTCACCAACAGTGTCACCGATAACGGTTGCTTCGTGCGCAGGCGAACCCTTGCCACCAAAGTTGCCGTCTTCGACGTACTTCTTGGCGTTGTCCCATGCGCCACCCGAGTTAGACAAGAACACGGCCATCAAGACACCAGTCGCGATCGTGCCAGCCAAGTAGCAACCCAGTGCCCCGATGCCGAGTGCGAAACCAACTGCGATCGGCGTCAACACGGCTAGCAAACCTGGGGTTGCCAATTCGCGCAGTGAATCGCGGGTGACGATGTCGACAACACGACGGTGGTCAGGCTTTTCGGTGTAGTCCATAATTCCCGGGTGCTCGCGGAACTGGCGACGCACTTCGAAGATCACGGCGCCGGCTGCACGCGAGACCGCGTTGATTGCCAAGCCCGAGAACATGAATACGACAGCGGCACCAATGAGCAGGCCGACCAAGTTGCGCGGGTTAGCAACATCGAGGATTCCGGCATATTGACCGAGCTCCTGGAAGTCGTTCAACATTCCGCGGACGGCATCGCCGGATTGAGCTGAGGCCGCGACGACAGTGTCTCGGAATGAACCGAACAGTGCAGTCGCCGCAAGTACGGCGGTCGCAATCGCGATTCCCTTGGTGATGGCCTTGGTGGTGTTGCCGACCTGGTCGAGCTTGGTCAGCACCTCTGCCCCGGCACCATCGACGTCGCCCGACATTTCGGCGATGCCCTGAGCGTTGTCAGAAATCGGACCGAATGTGTCCATGGCAACGATCACGCCAACTGTGGTCAGCAGTCCAGTGCCGGCAAGCGCAATTGCGAACAAGCTCAGCAACAAAGAACCGGCGCCTAGGAGGAATGCGCCGTAAATCGCAGCACCGATAAGTAGTGCCGAGTACACGGCCGACTCAAGACCGAGCGAAATACCCGACAGGATGACAGTTGCCGGTCCGGTCAACGAGCTCTTGGCAACATCGTCGACGGGCTTGCGGTCGGTCTCGGTGAAGTAGCCAGTCAGTTGCTGAATCGCAGCCGCCAGCACGATGCCGATGATGACTGCGCCAATCGTCATGAAGCGCGGGTTGAAGCTCTGGAGAGTGCCACCTGCAATCGGAAGTCCATACGCATCAAGCGAGACTCCCGTGAAGCTCGTGATGCGTTCTGGAATGAGCAGGAATGCACCCACGACAACCAAAACGGCCGAGATCAGTGCAGAAATGAAGAACCCGCGGTTGATCGCGGTCATTCCGGAACGGTCGCTCTCGCGGGGCGAGACGGTGAAGATTCCAATGACTGCGGTGACAACACCGATCGCAGGAATCATCAACGGCAGCACCAGGCCGACGTCGCCGAATGCGGCCTTACCCAAAATCAATGCAGCAACCAACATGACCGCATACGACTCGAACAAGTCGGCAGCCATACCGGCGCAGTCGCCGACGTTGTCGCCAACGTTGTCAGCGATTGTTGCTGGGTTTCGTGGGTCATCTTCGGGGATGCCCTGTTCAACCTTGCCGACCAAGTCAGCGCCGACGTCAGCCGCCTTGGTGAAGATTCCGCCACCAACACGCATGAACATTGCGAGCAGAGCGGCACCGAAGCCGAAGCCTTCCAAAACGTTTGGCGCATCACCCTTGTAGATCAAGACGACAACGGCCGCACCGAACAACCCAAGTCCCACCGTGAACATGCCTGCCACGCCACCAGCACGGAAAGCGATCTTCATGGCTTTCAGCTCGCCGGAATCTTTTGCGGCCGCGGCCACGCGAACGTTTGCGCGAACTGCGAGCCACATGCCGGTGTATCCAGTGACTCCCGAGAAAACAGCACCAACAACGAAGAAGATCGATCGACCGATCCGCTCGTTCATAGTGTTTGCCGGCAAAGCGAAGAGAACGAAGAAGACGATGACAGCGAAGATGCTGAGCGTCTTGAACTGGCGGTTCAAGTAGGCCGACGCGCCCACCTGAACATCGCCAGCGATCTCTTTCATCTTGTCGGTTCCCTCGTCATTGGCGAGAACGCCA
>JAHEXM010000254.1:3206-3759 GCA_023252115.1 Micrococcales bacterium
CTGCAACGAGCAGCGCCAACAGCGCGATGAGTGCCACGACGGCGACGATGGCGAAGTTTTTTCCGGCCAGCGTCACGGTGGCGTCAGCAATTTGGCTGACTGAGGACATGTGATTGCTCCTTGTTAAGGCATCTACCAGGCGGGGCAACTTCGGCACTGCGCGTATCAAATTCGCGCGGCGCGTGGCCTGCCACCAGTTAGGACAAGTACCGATCGGGGTCCGATCAGTGGTCGGCGCGAGTGTACGTGGCGCTAAATATGCGCCGAACGACCGGCCCCCAGGGCATACCGGGCACTACAGCCAGTGATCAATGACTTACACCTGGGCAACCGCTCAGCTACTACTTTGCTGGGACCGGCCAGCTCATGTGAATGACGCAGCCGGGGCCCTCTGCGCGTATCTCGCTGTTGGGAACAAGCGCAGTAATGACGGCCAGCGCCATATCGTCATCGGTATTGGTCTCGTCGGCTGGCGTGTGATCATGCACGTCAACGGTGAAGTTGCCGTCACCGTCACGCATTTCAATAAGGACGTCAGTGTCTGGCGCTGCAA
>JAHEXM010000255.1:0-1081 GCA_023252115.1 Micrococcales bacterium
AGTTCTACCAGGCATCCTCGTCCGAGATGTTCGGCAAGGTCCAAGAGGTGCCACAAAGTGAATCAACTCTCTTGTGGCCGCGCTCGCCCTACGGCGTCGCCAAAGTGTTCGGTCACTACCCCACGATTAACTACCGCGAGTCCTACGACATGTTTGCTTGCTCGGGCATCTTGTTCAACCACGAGTCACCGCGTCGTGGCCCGGAATTCGTCACCCGCAAGATTTCGACTGCGGTAGCCAGGATCAGCCTGTGACTTCAAGACGAGGTGGTGCTGGGCAACCTTGATGCGCGACGCGATTGGGGTTTCGCCGGCGACTACGTCGAAGCGATGTGGCTCATGCTGCAGCAGGACAAGGCAGATGACTATGTAGTCGCGACTGGTGAAACCCACTCGATCGGTGAACTACTTGACGCAGCATTCGGCGTCGTTGGAATCGACGATTGGTCAGGCCACGTCCGGCAAGATCCCAAGTTCATGCGCCCGGCCGAGGTAGACCTGCTGCTGGGCGACGCAGCCAAGGCTAAGGAACTGCTGGGGTGGAAGCCCCAGGTCTCATTCCCTGAGCTCGTCCGCATGATGGTTGAGTCAGACATCAAAATCCAACAGAAGCTCCACAGCGTGTGAGCTCACGTCGAGCGCTCATCAGCGGAATCACAGGGCAAGACGGCTCGTATCTAGCCGAATTGCTGGCTGCCGACGGAACAGAGGTTCACGGGTTCGTGCACCCATCGGACCCACAAGTCGAGAACCTACTGACGCTGGTGCAATCTGCGATCTTTCATACCGGAGACCTGGCAAGCACCACTGATGTAACGAACGCGATTAACTCGGCGGAACCGGATGAGGTGTACCACCTCGCCGCCGCATCATCGGTGGCAAAGTCGTGGGAAGACCCGGTGACCAATGCGGATCTCAACGGAACCGGGGCTGTGCGCTTCCTGGACGCGACACGCAAATTCGGCGCGAAGTCCGATTCGAATCCTCACTTCTTGCTGGCATCAAGTGCTGAAATCTTCGGGCAGCCCACTGAGTCACCACAAAACGAACTGACCCCGGTCCGACCGGTATCGCCTTATGGG
>JAHEXM010000255.1:1091-3758 GCA_023252115.1 Micrococcales bacterium
GAGCACTGTCATCCTTTACAACCATGAATCGCCACGGCGCCAGGAAACTTTTGTCACCCGGAAGATCACCAAAGCCGCTGCGCGAATCGCCAACGGATCGACCGAACCACTGGTCTTGGGCAACGTGTCTGCCCGGCGTGACTGGGGATTTGCTGGCGACTATGTGCGCGCGATGCGCGATGCGGTCAGGGCCGACGCTGCCGATGACTTCATCGTTGCCACCGGTATTTCACACAGCATCCAAGACTTGGTAGCAACAGCTTTCGCGGCAGTTGGAATCACCGACTGGCAGCAGTACATAAAGATCGACGAGGACCTTGTTCGGCCAAACGACCCAGTATCGATGATCGGTGATGCCTCGAAAGCACGCGAAATTCTTGGCTGGAAACCTGAAGTCGATTTCGCCGAGTTGGTAACCATGATGGTGCAGCACGACGTCGATAGCCTAACGAGCTAACGTCGCGGTGGGTCCACGAAGAAGCGGCTGTGACCGGATGCAGCGGCTCGCAGAATGACCGTGAAATCTCGTTACCGCGATCTCCCGTTTGCCCGAGTCGGGATCATCCTGGTTAGCTTCTATTTCGTCGCATTGTTCGTAAATCTCACATGGGTGCGGTTGGCAAACGCTGGTGACTCGAAAAATCTGATTTCGGGGACCGACGCAGCCCTGGGATGCCTAGCGCGCGGGGAACTTGTCGGTTGCGGCCACTCCATCAAGGAACAGACCTCGGTGATGCCGTATGCGCTTCTGCAGTACATCCCCGCATCAATTTTCCACCTGTTCGGCCTTTCTGACGCGGCAAACCTTCGAGCACTTGCATTTCTTAGCGCGTTCAGCGTCATTTTGATCTTGACAATGACGCTTGTCATTTTTCGCAAGTACCCACGCGTCGGCTGCCTAGCGGTGGCTACGCTCATTGGTTCGTCATTGCTGTTCCAGGCGGATGTTGCTTTCGGAGAAGCGTTCGCTGCGTTGATGCTCGTTGTTGCGATCTACGCGGCACTCGAACGTAAGGTCTGGCTTCTGTTTGTCTTCGTATTTCTCGCCAGTATGAGTAAAGAAACGATGCCTTTCTTCATTGCCATCCTGGCACTGGTCTGTGCCAGAGAAAACCAGAGGGCGCTGCTCCCCCGGAGGGTTCTCACCGTCTCGATTCTGTCGGCGGCCGTGCTCGGTTTGGCAGCCTCACTGCTGTTCAACATCTTCCGGTTCGGCACGATACGCAATCTGAATTACTTGGATCCGTTGCTTCAAACTAGGGGTGCCGGAAACATAGCCCAGTTCTTTGCTGCACTTTGGCTATCACCGTCATCCGGGATCTTGTGGTTTTGGCCGACCGCAACTGTCATCGTTGTTGTGTCAATTGCCCTGACTGTCACGGCGCTGATCCGGTGTCCAAAGTCACCGAACGAATGGCTACCACCGCTGGCCGTTCTGGTCACGCTCGATGCGTACATCGCCGGGCTGGCTCTCTGGTATTCACCATTTGGTTGGATCGCGCATGGTCCCCGTCTTGCTGTTCCGATTTTGACCGCAGGCATCGTGATCCTCTTGCACTTTTTTGGCAATCAGATCTGCGATGCGCTCGCGCGGGGTTGGATTCGGGCGGTTGCCGCATCAGCCGCAATTGTCTTTGTGTCGATTCCGCAGTTTGGGGCACCCTGGAGGTACACCGATTCAATTCGAGCCCTCATCCGACCTGGCCCTGGTTGTCCGCCATTAAACGATCGAGCAATTCAAAATGATGTCGAGTTGTATTACCGCTGCGGTGAACAAACAATGTGGAGGCCTAGCCTCAGTACTCTGACCAGCACAATTGACATCTCAGCCAGCATGTCCGGTCTTGCCTGGATTCTGGCAGCGCTTGGCGTTTTCCTGCTGGCGCTTCAAGCCTTCCGTCCCAGCCAACAGTTAGCGCACCAACCAATTGTTGGCAGTGCAGCCTAAGCATTACTCCTCGGGCAGAACCAGTCCCATCTCCATTGACTGGGCGTGCGCCCTGCGCGTGATCCAGAGTTGCTCACCATCAACCAACAATGTTGGCTTTCCGCGGCCCCGAAAGCGAACCGGCTCCTCAGCAATCAATGCGTACCCCAGCTCCGGCATCGCTTCGATCGCAAGTTGCTCGGCGCCTCGGCTGTGGCACCCGAGCATGATCACATCGGCATTCCCACGGACGGATTTGAATCCGCCCGTTTCAAGGAGCCCGAGCTCGGCGCCCTGAATATCTACGTGGAGAAATGCGATCCGGCCGAACTCCTCAACAACATCTTCCAGAACGACTCCGTGAACTTGCTCGTACTCCACGGGATGGCCACGAACATCGGTTGCCCCAGCTTCGTAAGCAGCCGAAGCACCATTATCGGTTCTCACATCGATCTTGGGGAAATAGACAGGACCGCGCTGCGCTACTACTGCGCGCTGTCGCCAGTCGAACTGCCAATTGGTGCCTGCGAGGACGAAGTCGAACCCGTTGTCGGCTTGTAAGTACTCCAGCGACTGCTGCGACCAGAAAGTGCGTGCCGATTCCATGCTCGGGGAGCCCTCGAAAGCAACGGCTCTCACGCGGCGATCCGTCGGTTCACTCATTCGGGAAGCGAGCCGAATCCAGGGCAACGCCCACAATCCCTGCGAAGATCCACATTCGACCAACGTCAGCTCCGTGA
>JAHEXM010000256.1 GCA_023252115.1 Micrococcales bacterium
TCTCGGATTAGCTGCTCCTGGAGAATTTGGCGCGGACGTCTCCCACTTAAATTTGCACAAGACGTTTTGCATTCCCCATGGGGGAGGAGGACCGGGGATCGGCCCCATCGGAGTTCGCTCCCACTTGGCGCCCTACTTGCCTGGCCATCCTGAGCGAGAAGACCTACCCAGCAAGGTCGGCGCCATTAGCGCCGCTCCGTTTGGTAGTGCTGGCATCCTGCCGATTCCCTATGCCTACATCCGAATGATGGGTGCGGGCGGACTGCGTCGCGCAACACAAAATGCGGTGCTCGCGGCGAACTATGTCGCCAAGCGCCTCGGTGACCACTATCCCGTCCTGTACACCGGAGATCACGGACTGGTGGCGCACGAGTGCATCTTGGATTTGCGAGACATCACCAAGTCAACAGATGTCACCGTTGATGACGTCGCGAAACGCTTGATTGACTATGGGTTCCACGCGCCGACCATGTCGTTCCCGATCGCGGGCACGCTCATGGTCGAGCCAACAGAAAGCGAAGACCTTGCCGAGCTCGATCGCTTCTGCAAGGCAATGATCGCCATTCGCGAAGAAATCAATCGGGTAGCTGCGGGGGAGTGGACAATCGAAGACTCGCCGTTGCGCAATGCCCCGCACACCGCGAAGAGCATTGCCTCTGAGTGGGACCACCCTTATTCACGCGAACTGGCTGCCTTCCCGTTGCCAGGAATGGCGCGATCAAAGTATTGGCCGCCCGTGGGACGCATCGACTCGGCGTATGGCGATCGCAATTTGATGTGCTCGTGCCCGCCGCCCGAAGCATTCGAGTGACATGCTGGGCAGCCTGTCTGTAACCCTGGCCGACACCGCAGCCGACGCTCCAGCCTCTCACGATGCAAGCGGTCGTGTACTGATCGTTATTGCCGTTGCCATTGCAGTTGGCTGGTTCTGCCGATCACGGGGCATCGGTTCTGCACTGCCCTTGATCGTTGCCGGCTTCTTGCTTGCGCTCGTTCCGGACCTTCAGAACACTGTGCCTGACCCGGAACTCATGCTTTCGCTCGTGTTATCACCGCTCGTGTTTGCCGCCGGGTTAGCCAGCTCAGCACTCGACCTAAAAGAAGTTCGGCGGACTGTCTTGATTCTCGCCGTCGGCTTGGTTCTGGTCACAACGGTGGTGATTGGGGTCGTCGCGAGCGGCGCTATAGCGGCGCTGCCACTTGCGGCGGCGTGTGCGCTTGGTGCAGTGCTGGCACCAACTGATGCAGTCGCCGCTGCAGCAGTGGCGAAAAGCGCGGGTCTGCCTCGACGCGTCAAACTGATTGTCGAAGGCGAGAGTCTGGCAAACGACGGCACCGCTCTGACGTTCCTTCGTGTCGCCATTGTCGCTGCAGTCGTCGGCACTGTCTCTGTATTGCAAGCAACCGGGATCTTGCTTTTGGCCGTAGTCGGTGGCGTCGCGGTGGGCGGCATCGGTGGTTTGTTTGTTGCATGGTTGATGAAACGAAGTAACGAACCTGTCGTGGCCAATGCGATCTTGTTGATCACTCCGTTTGTGATCTATGAAGCGACTGAATTGATCGGCGGCTCGGGGCTGCTAGCAGTTGTCATCGCCGGAATCTTGATTGCGCATATGAGTGAGTCTGGCACCGCATACGAAGCACGCCTGCAAGCAAACGCTATTTGGTCGCTGATCCGGTTCCTTTTCGAGTCAACCGCGTTTGTGCTGGTCGGCTTGGAGTTTTGGGATACGGCTCAACGCGTTCACGAGTTCACCCCGTTGGTCGTTGCGCTGCTCATGTTGTATTTATTCGTTGTTCTCCTAGTGACGCGCGCACTCTTCATGGGGGCGTGGTTCCTGATCGGTCGCAAAGTCGCACCGAAGAAGTTCTCGGATGGCAAGCGTGCTGCCCGCCAGTTTGCAGCGATCACGGTGTTAGGTGTCCGAGGTCCGGTGTCCGTGCTGGCTGTCTTTTCGTTACCCGACAATTTTCCCGAACGCGATTTGTTGATGACCCTGACTTTTGGAGTCGTGATTCTGTCCTTGATATTCGCGCTAGCGGCTGCACCGATCGTCAGATTCCTCAATTTGCAAACGGGCGACGAAACCCAAGAACTGCGGCGGGCGCGAAAAGCAACTGCCACTGCGGCGCTTGCCCGCTTAGACCAAATCGTCGCCGAGTACGACAGCAAAGGCGAGCCCCTCTCGGACAAGATGATTGCCCGATTGCGCTCGCTTGCAGTTCGTCGAGTGGATACCTACGAATCCGACGAACAAAAAGCTGTAGCCGCAAAGAATAGTGTCGCGCTGCAGCGAAAAGTGCAGAAGTCGATGCTGGAAGCGGAGCGCGCTGAACTGCAAAGAATTCGTCGCAGCACGGGGATCCCTGGCGATGTCACGCGGCAGATGCTCAGTGAATTGGATATTCGCGAAGCTGCATTGCGGACCCCCGGACGCATAGGCGCAACCTGATTTGCCGTGTCGGCGTTGAACGTATCGGCTTCGCCAATAGGGGAGCTGTAGGGTCGCGGCCATGGACACTGACACGGTCAAAACGAACTTTCCGTTGCTCGTACCGATGGTCGGAACACTTGGACTGGTGTTCGACTCTCTGGACGACAAAATAGCGGTGATGCGCCTGCCGGATCAGAAGCAATTCCATAACCATGTTGCTGGACCACATGCCGGTGCCATGTTCTCGTTGGCCGAATCGGCGAGCGGTGCTTTGGTGCTAGTGAATTTCGGTGATCGGATGGCTGATGCCACACCGCTCGCAGTTGAAGCCACGATCAAGTACAAGAAACTTGCGATGGGTGAGGTCGTAGCCACTGCAGTAATGAGCCGGCCAGCAAGTGATGTGTTGGCCGAACTTGACGCGGGGGAGCGGCCGGAATTCGATGTGAACATCACCCTGACGACGGCAGATGGCACCGTTACCGGCGAGATGGTCATCAAATGGACGTTGAAGCCAAACAAGCAGTAAGGGTTGCTATTCGCTAATCACTGACCAATCAGTGAAAGTGGCAGCTTGGCCGATTACTGCTCCGGTTTGATCGGTGACCGTCCAGATCACTACGTTTCGGATCTCAAATCTGGTTTGGTCCGACGCAACTCGAATCCCGCTGTAGTCGCGAACAAATCCGTCGCGTGCCGCGCGCCTCAGCTGTTCGGCTCGCTCCTCGCGGGCTTCGGGAATGGCGGATAGTCGCGACGGCATGCCGATCATTTCGTCCCAACTCATTTTCCACAGTTGTTGGGCGGCCTCGTTTGCATAGATGAAACAGGGATCATCCGCCCCATCGTGACAAAGCACCACACGATCGGCCCGGTAAACGGAAAGGTCGCCCTCGCCCGGAATCAGATCCTGGCCTAGGCACTCCCGGTAGGTCCGACGAAGATCTTGTTCGAGTTCGAACTGACCCTCAGAGTCATACCTGCTGGTCATTAGTCGATCGCTTTCGATGCCGGACCAATAACGTCGCACCGATTGCGGCTATCACCAGCACACCGGCTGCCACGATGATCAGCGGTAACGACGATGAACTGGGGTTGTTGTCCGACGGGGGAACATACGGTCGAGGCTCCAGGGATTCCGGTGTTGCCGCGCCATAGCTGAATGTCCACTTTCCGTTGACTGGGTGACCGTCATCGGATACGACGCGCCAGGCGGCTTCATACGTGCCAGCTGGACTCGATTCAGGCCAAGCGACCGTGATAGTTGACCCGTCCACGGATGGTTTCCCAAGTTTTACTACGTTGCCAGAATGGTCGGTT
>JAHEXM010000015.1 GCA_023252115.1 Micrococcales bacterium
CCGTGGTGTTGGTGCTGGGCACAGCGAGTGTCTTCTTAGCCGTCATCGGACCCAAACTGCTCGGAAATGCCACTAACATCATCTTCAACGGCGTTGTCAGTAAACAGTTGCCGGCTGGTACGACGCAGGCTCAGGCCGAAGCACTACTGCGCGCCACCGGACGTGGGCAGCAGGCGGACCTGATATCGGGTATGACACTGGTGCCAGGTACAGGGATCGACTTTGTTGCTCTCGGTCAGATCATTGCTTTCGTTTCGTTGGTCTATCTACTGAGTTCCATGTTGTCGTGGGCGCAGAACTACCTGATGGCTGGCGTGACGCAACGGGTGATGTTTAGGTTGCGCGAAGAAGTCGACCTCAAACTTGGTCGACTGCCACTGAAGTACTTCGACACTCATGCCCGCGGCGACCTACTAAGCCGCGTCACCAACGACATCGACAACATCGCGACCACGCTGCAGCAGACGATGACTCAAATGATCACGTCGGTGCTGACAGTGATCGGGGTGCTGATCATGATGCTATGGATCAGTCCACTGCTGGCGATCATCTCGCTGTTGACAGTCCCGGCCTCGTTCATCATCACGATGGTGATTGCCAAGCGATCTCAACGCGAGTTTGTTGGTCAGTGGAAATGGACTGGAACGCTGAACGGTCACGTCGAGGAGATGTACAGCGGCCACGAATTGGTCAAGGTGTACGGACATCAAGAAAAGGCGATGCAGGATTTTGCCACTGCCAACGACAAGATGTATCAAGCGTCGTTCAAAGCTCAGTTCATCTCGGGAACTATCCAGCCAGCTATGGCCTTTGTTGCCAACATCAACTACGTGTTGATTGCTGTCATCGGCGGATTACGAGTGGCTAGCGGATCGATGTCGCTGGGTGATGTCCAAGCCTTCATCCAATATTCGCGTCAATTCACCATGCCGATCACTCAGATCGCAAGCATCGTCAACTTGTTGCAGTCCGGTCTCGCCTCGGCCGAGCGCGTGTTCGAACTGCTGGATGAATCAGAACAGATGCCCGAGACCTCAACCCCACGGACTCTTGATCTGCGGCGCGGTCACATCACATTCGATGACGTCTCGTTTCAGTACGACCCAGACAAGCCGCTCATCCAGCACCTTAATTTAGACGTCCGCCCTGGGGAATCGATTGCCATCGTGGGTCCAACAGGCGCAGGCAAAACAACACTGGTCAACTTGCTTATGAGGTTCTACGAAATCGATGCTGGACGAATTGCATTCGATGGCATTGATATCCGTGACCTGACACGCGACAACTTGCGTCAATCGTTTGGCATGGTTTTGCAGGACACCTGGTTGTTCAAAGGAACAATCCGCGACAACATCGCATACGGAGCGAGCCGACCGACCGATGCCCAGATTGTGCACGCGGCAGAGGCAGCGCACGTGGATCGGCTCGTGCGTACATTGCCCGACGGTTACGACACGGTGATCGGTACTGATGCAGCAAACATTTCAACCGGTGAACAGCAACTGCTGACTATTGCGCGAGCGTTTCTGGCTGATCCTGCAGTGCTGATACTCGACGAAGCGACGAGTTCGGTCGATACCCGTACCGAAGTGCTGATCCAGAAAGCGATGGCAGATCTGCGCCGGGACCGAACTAGTTTCGTTATCGCGCACCGCCTGTCAACGATTCGCGATGCCGACGTCATCCTCGTGATGGACCAGGGCAACATCATCGAGACCGGCACACATGACGAACTCATCGCTGCCGGCGGTTTTTACTACAACCTGTACAACAGCCAGTTCCTTGCCAGCTTCGACGCTGACGCCGACGCTGCGGGTGATACGAACTCAAGCTGACTGGCTCCTCGAGCGACTACGGCACCTACCGACCAAGAGCCGCTGCGGCCCGGCGGACTCGGTCGATTCGCCGCCCCTGGGTTGCAGTCGCTATTCGACGGACTAGCTCGGGATCGGACTTCGCCGGTGAACCGGCCTCAAACGGCGGATCGGGGTCATATTCGAGTGCGAGCTGAATCCGACGTGCTTCATCGTCGCCGAATAGCTGTGCAGCCAACGTGAACGCAAAGTCGATGCCGGATGTCACACCGGCGCCGGTAATCCGATTCCGATCGCGAACCACCCGCTCCGAAACCGGAATCACGCCGAATTCGCTCAGCATGTCCAGCGATGCCCAGTGACTAGTGGCCCGGTAGCCAGTCAGTAGTCCAGCGGCCGCTAACACGAACGACCCAGTGCAGACCGAGGTTACCCAGTCTGCACGTTCGGCTTGCTCGCGCAAGAACGCAAGCAACAGCGGATCGTCCATCACGTCGAAAGCGCCGTCCCCGCCCGGCACAAACAACACATCGGCCTGCACGCATGTTTGAAAAGTTGTCGTGGGGACTATGCACCAACCGCCATCAGTGACGACCGGACTCAGCGTGTTCCACACCAAGTGAAGCTGGGCATCTGGATACTTCGCAAAGACCTGAGCAGGGCCGGTGAGGTCAAGTTGAGTGAGATCGGGAAATAGAACTGCGACGATGTTGATCACTACCAAACCCTTCCCACTAGAGCAGGGCTACTGAGTCATCCAGAACCGGATCGCCCTACCAGCTACTTTGCAGCGGGCAAGTTCGCCAGAACATCGCTGATGAGCTTGCAGCTATCGAATTGGTCGCTATCGATCGTCCAGCCCAATCGAACGATCACGGTGTTCTTGGACGGAACCATTGCAACAAGCTGGCCATAGTGACCTTCCATCGTCAGTGCGTCTTTCGGTACCCCGGGGACGGTGTTGCATTCACCGCCGACGGGCTGTCCAGGAATCCATGTTTGCGCGCCATAACCGTGCCCGTCGCCATCAGGCATCGCTGGCGTGCCGGCAAACTTCCACCAGCCCTTCGGCACGACCTGTTGGCCGGAATTCCACTTTCCGTCATTGAGCATCAGTTGGCCTAGCTTGGCCCAGTCACCCGTGTTTGCCCAAATGTATGAGCCGCCCACCCAGGTACCGAGGGTGTCGGTCGCGAACGTGCCGCTATTGACACCGATTGGTGCAAACACCGCCTTCTGCGCGTACTCCCAATAGGCCTGGTCGTTGGGGAACATGCCCTGGGTGATTTGACTCAAGATGTCCGAACTACCGGTGCTGTATGCCCACAACGATCCAGGTGCTGCTGCCATCGGTTGCGATGCTGCGTATCCGGCCATACTCGGCTCGCCGTAAAGCATCTGAACGACTTTGCCCTGCGGACCGTAGTCATCGGCAATATCGAGTCCCGCCTTCATGAACAGCAGGTCGGAAACTTTGATCTGACTCTTCTGTGGATCTTGGCGCCACTGCGCAACCCACGATGGCGTGCGATCTGCCGGGAATGCGTTAACCACGAGTTGGTTGAAGTCGAAATTCGTTTCCTGCCCTTTCTTATACAAGATCATCGCGTTAACGGTCTTCGTCATCGACCATCCCAGCAATGGCATGCCAGCGGGGAAACCAGGTGCCTGCTTCTGTATCAACAACTTACCGTCATGAACAACAGCCATGCCACGGGCGTTCCCTGCCTTTGGATCCCCAGCACCGGCAAATTCCTGGTCCACGACTTGCTGCAACCCCGAGACGTTGACCCCAGCTCCCCACTGCGCGGGCGGGATCGCGGCATCTCCTGCTGGCCATGCCGCTGGATTTACCGGTTTTGCGACAAAGGGCTGTGCTGCGGGATCTGGCGCTTCGTCCAGCACGCATCCGCGATTGGGCAAAAGCGAGGCGCGTCGTTCAAAAAGACCGAGGAACGTGGCCGTAACTGAACGCCCGGACTGATCGACTGACGTCGACACAATGCTCAAAGCGGGACTCTGTGGCAGCACATCTTGGGTAAAGACGTCATCTGCGTTACGACCCGAAACGAAGGTGCCCGAACATACCGTTTGCGCCGCGAGCCCAGCACTATTACTCGGAATGTTGAAGTAGAGCAAAACACCGACAATGAGTGCGATCAGCAAAACAATGATCACACCGATCGTGATCAGAGTGCGTTTGAGCCAACGGCGCTTCTTTTTCGGCGCAGGCGTGGGGTCGAGGTCAACAGCCGGTGTTGTGGTTGACATGCGTGGACTCCCAGTGTTGGACCTTTACTTTCGTTCGAGGCTAGCAACACCAGGGCGTCTTGGCTTGGTACTCAATCCGCAGCAACGGGATCAGTAACCGCGGCGGCTTCTTTGGTCAGCGGATTCGGCAACTTCTTGTCGAGCCACATGATCAGCGAGGTCACGATGACGAAGAAGACCGCGATCACCACCAGGTTGATGGCAACGTGCAGGTAGCCCAAGTTATCGACGTTAACGAAGGGGTAGGTGTACCACTTGATAAGTGCGCCCCTGACCAACGTGAGGGTGATCCAAAAGACGCCGTAGACCAGCGACCACAAGATGTAGCTGAATTTGAATGGAATCCGGGGACCCCAGCAAAGCCAGCCCACAATCGCCAGTACCGGAACCACTGCATGAAGCAACATGTTCATGAACAGGTTGATGCCCTGCGGTGGGTTAGCAGGGAGCAAGATCAGGTTGTACACCAGTCCGGTAATGATGATGGCGCCAAGAGCCATGATTCGGAATGTTCGAAAGACCTCGGACGTCCGGTTCGGATTGACGAATAAGATGATGCTGATTACGCAAATCAAGATGTTCGACTGGATAGTGAAGTAGCAAAACACGTTGAAAACTCTCGAGAATGCCGAGTCGAAAACGTCGGGACGCAAGCCACCGCCTAAAGCTGCGACAGCTTGCGGTGTGTCACCCCAGGCCAGTGTCGCTGCCATCGTCATACCGATGATCGATAACAATCCGGTCAGGCCGAAAACAATTCGCGAAAATGTGCGCATGGCCAGAAGTTACTGAGCAAACAATCCCGAATGCGCGCTAAGGCGACCTCCTTCGATACGAAACAAAATGCTGATTTGTGCAACCTTGAGTGGTATTGCTACAGCTCTCAATCAAGTTCTGATCGGTAAAGCACCTCTTCGTGAAAGGTTTGCGTCGAATCGTCTTGCAAGGCTTCGTCATGAGTGCCGGACATCGGCAATGGCCCGCTTTCCAAAACTGTCGGGGTGTAGGGGTCCATCTCTTCATCCCAATCCACGATGACGGTTGGTCCTTCATCACGTTGGGTGATGTCGACTATTCGACCTTGATGCACCTCTTCGCCCGACGATGACTTCACTAATGTGATGCGGTCGCCAACCTTGATCTCCATCGGGTAATCCTCCTTCACTGCGTCGCGAGCGGGGTGTTCGATACTTTTCGAATTCCTCCTAAACCGAGTCAAACGTCGGATTCCTCGGTGTCGAACGGACGTACAACAGCCACCGCACAGTGGGCATTCGCAAGGCATCGCTTACTGACTGAGCCGAAGAAGAAACTGGTGAGATTTCTCCGCCCGTGACGTCCCAACACCAACATGTCTGCGTGTTCTGCTTCAGCAGTTTCGACGAGCACGTTGACCGGGTCGCCTTCAGTGACGCTCGTTCGCAGATCAATTGATGGATGATCTCGAATGACGTTCTCAAGCGTAGAAGACAGTTCACGTCGAACTTCGCCATCAAAATAGGCGCGAGACCAGTGCGTGAGTGGCAGCGCGCCTACGGGTCGCTCCCAGGCCTGCACTGCGTGGAGTCGCGCCCCTCGAAGTTCCGCTTCTTCGGTAGCCCACGCCAACGCAGCACGACTGGCACTCGAACCATCCACGCCAACGACAATTGTTGGTCGTTGGCCTGTTGTTGTTTCCATCGCAGAGCACTCCCCCTGGATGTCGTTGGTAGCCCCATGATTTCGATCTGCCCACTTGGGCGTTAGAGGAGGAGGCAAGCATTCGACGTGACTTTACGCATAGAGATTCATGACACGGGACGCCAAGACTTGATACCAACGTATAGGGCCGAATGACACCAATTCCCTCGTGCTAGAGCACAAAGTGACTTTTTACCCTTGCCCCTGACATGCACTAATTCGGACTATCAAGAACCATATGGATTCTTGCCGATGAGGCGGCATCGACTGGAGGACTGCACATGCTGGCGTTAACTGCGATTACCGCGTTGAGCTTTTGTGTTGTTGCCGTGCTGGCGATTCGCCTGCACCGGCGCCAAACGTCGTCGCTGAGCGCATGGGCCGCTGCGATGTTAGTGGCGCTGGCTGTCGTGAGCCTGAGCGGCCTCATTCCGAAGGAACCTGTTACGGAACCGAAACTATTGATTTCGAGATTTGCGGTTTCTCTCCTCGTCTTCTTCCCGCTTGCCCTCTACCAGTTCGCGCGGCATTTCTCGGCGCGGTCGAGCACTTGGGGCTCGGCGTTTTCCTACATTGCTACCGGCGCAATTATTGCTGGGACATTTGCGATTCCGTCCGAAGCCGCCAAGCAGATGCCTCAGCCAACCTGGATCAAAGCCTTCTTGCTGTTACTGGTGGCCCAATTCATGCTGCTCTCGTGCATGGCTGCTTACAAACTATTTCGCGCAGACGCGTCAATGCCGCGGGTAGCGCTTCGTCGGATCCGCCTATTGGCCTGGGCGACGGTGACTCTTTGTGTGGCACTTGTCTTCTCGATCGCCTCCGGTTCGGGCGCCACCCAGTCACTGTTCTTGGTGGCCGTGAGTCAACTGTTGGGAATCGGAGCGTCTGTCCTATTCATTTTGTGCGTAGCTCCGCCGCGCCCGTTGCGCCTTTACTGGCTAACGCCCGAATTCGAAGAGGTTCAAGCCGCCAACCGAGACTTGTGGGGGAAGACCGACACCGCGCAAATGATTAAGCAGGTGGTGCCACAGCTTGCAAACACCACGGCATCGCGTTGTTCTGGTTTTTTGGACCTGGACGGGCAACCGGTGGAACTTTCAGGCACCACCCCTGAGCAGATCGTTTCTCCGGACATGCTGGCTCGAGAGGTTCGGACGGAGATCCCGGAGTTTGGTTTTCTGGCAATATGGCCTGACCCAGCGCCGTGGTTGTTTCACAGCGACGATGCTATGGAAATGCTCGAGTCGTGGGCGGTCGTGGTGGGGCTGGCGCTACGGAACGCGCGCCTGCTCCATGAATTGCAGAATGAACTCAGCCTGCGCCGTGAGGCCGAGCGCGCGTTGATGCAAAAGTCGCTTCAGTTGGAGCGAGCAAACCTCGAGATTGAAGAGTTCGTAGCCGTCGCATCGCATGACCTTCAATCGCCAGTGCGAAACATCACGGACTGGGTTGAGTTCCTGCGCAAAGACCTGGGCGACGACACCACGCCACGGGTAAGCGAAGACATTGACTTCATCCTCAAGGGATCCGCGCGGCTCGCGGACTTGGTGGGAGGCATGCTCACCTACACGAAGAGTCAATCGTCAGACGCACCGATGCGACCAATTAACGCCAATAACCTGGTTGCGGTTGTTCAAGAACAACTGAATTCCGAGATCGTCGAGTCCGGAACAACGATTACCTTGGACCCCTTGCCGATGGTTCAATTCGATCGAGCTCAGTTCATGCGTTTAATGACCAACTTGATCGACAACGCAATCAAGTACCGAGAACCTTCCCGCACTTCCCACATTCATGTCAGCGCGGTAACAAACGAGGACTCAGTTACCTTTTCGGTCCGTGACAACGGGCTAGGAGTGCCCGCGGAATACAAGGAGCAAATCTTTGTGATGTTCAATCGACTGCACCCGGACCTATCCATCTCCGGGACTGGAATCGGGCTTGCCGTCTGCAAGCGAATCGTGCAGATCTATGGCGGTCGCATCTGGGTTGAAGATGCCAATCCCGGGTCGGTCTTTCGTTTCGAGATCCCCACTGCAATGGCCCGGAACGCAGTGCTCGCATGAACACTCAACTCAGAACTGACGTGATGAGCATCCTACTCATCGAAGACAACTCCGCCGATGCCCGCAAGATCGAACGTGGTTTCGGTGAAGTAGATCCTGAATGCACTGTCACCAGCGTGCGGACGGGAATGGAAGCTATGACTTTCATTGAGAATCAGCTGGCAACCTGCCCGAATTCACTGCCTAACCTCATTTTGCTCGACCTTCATCTGCCGGGCATGAACGGTGTCGAAGTATTGACCTGGCTCAAGACGCAAGAGATGACGATGCGCATTCCAGTGCTCGTTCTCAGTGCAAGCAAAGATACGAGCGACATATCCAAGGCATACACCGCACATGCGAATGCCTTTATTTCAAAACCAGTTGGCATTGATGCGTTGATGGAATTGGTTAAGTCGATTCAGTCGTTTTGGGTAGCAACTGCGACTCTGTGGCGGGCCGAACCGTGAGCACCCTAGACACGCGCATTCGCGCCAGCGAACGTTATGTACTGGTCGTGGAAGACAACATCGCCGATGCTCGTCGACTGGAACGTTTGTTGGAAGCCGGCCTACCCGAGTATCAGTCAAAGTGTGTGTCTCTGATTGGCGATGCTGCGCACATGATGCGCGACGAACTGCCGATTGCGATCCTGACTGACTTGCAGCTTCCAGACTCGAAGGCCCGACAGACGGTTAAGCGGCTGCTCGAGTACGCGCCCATTGTTCCGATTATTGTGCTGACGGGCTCAAGCTTTGAGGACATGGGCCTTCAATCCATTGATGATGGTGCAGAGGATTTCTTAACCAAAGACAAGCTTGAGGCGTCTGAGCTTGGTCGAGTCCTGAAACTCGCAATCGAACGACGGCGCGCGAATCTCGAAACGTTCCAAGGTGCACGCCAGGACGCAGTGACCAGCCTGGCAAATCGCTCGCACCTTGAGTTGATTCTCAGTGGTGCGCTGTCGCGTGCGCAGCGCGATGGCATTGAATGCGCGCTCGGCTATGTCGATGTCGATGACTTCAAACAGATCAACGATGAGCATGGCCACACTGTTGGCGACGTCGTGCTTCGCACGATTGGCAGACGCTTGCAGCATTCATTCCGGCCGACCGACTTGTGCGCCCGAATCGGTGGCGACGAGTTTGCTTTCTTGCTGCAAGACGTGGATCCGCGAATGGATCTGTCAGGAATGATCGAGCGCATGCTGGGAATCGTTGACGACCCGATCCGCGTCCCAGGGGGCTTGACGCTTCGCGTCACGGTGAGTGTGGGACTGGCTTTGTCGCACGTATACGAGCAGACGCTAAGTGCAGTTGAACTTCTGACACAGGCCGACCGCGAAATGTACAGTGCTAAGGAACGCGGGCTTGGTTACTCGATTTGCACAGTGACGAATCGTGACCGCCCAAACGGCAGATCCTGAAACAGTCCCCGACCTTCGACGTCGTCCAATTAGTGACACTTTCCTCTAGTGAGCGCCACTGTCGGATACCAATATGGGCGTGAGGTTAGTCGCCGCCTCGCTTCCTGGGTGAGACCTGAATGAACGGACACCGCGATGAAGGTTTCAGACATACTCTCGGCCAAAGGACACTTTGTCTTGACCACCGACCGGCACACGTTCTTGTCCGAAACATTAATGGCGATGGTCGAGCTGAACTTTGGTGCCGCAGTGGTGGTGGATGACGCGGGGGAACCAGTGGGGATCATTTCGGAACGCGGGATCGCCCGAGCGTTGCATGAAGTCGGCGCTGAGGCTCTGCACAAGACAGTCGAGTTCATCATGGAACCCGTTGAGTTCATTGCGACGGAAGCGTCATCAGTGCCGGATCTGATGACTCAAATGACAAACCGCCGCACTCGCCATATCCCGGTGGTGGACGAAAGTGGACAACTCGACGGCATCGTCAGCATCGGCGACTTGGTGAAAGCTCGGATGGATGAACTTGAGTTCGATCGCCAGAACCTGATCGACTATGTGACGCATTGATCTGCTTAGTCGATGCCAATTGACCTCGATCGACATGACAAATTGCTCTAGCCACTTCAACCGCACTGAAGTTGAATCAACTCAGCAAAGGTCTTGGCAGTCGAGGGTCAGTTTGAGGTGACAGCCGTGAACACGGTCAGCTGGTACGAAGACCCCTTCGAAACACTCGGGGAGTGCCCCGATTGCGGGGGCGATGTTGAATTGCGCCAGGTCCCTCACATGACGTACTTCGATTGCATGAAGTGCGGCACTGGTTGGCACGTCGAATTGGACTACGCATACCGGCTGGGAAGGTCTGCATCATTGTCTGGTCAGGTCCGTCGAGCAGCTGCCGCCGAAGCGTCAGAAGTGAATGCCGTAGTTCCGTCAGAAGCACGGTGGTTCGCCAACACAGCAATGTCTTGATGGTGACAGTCGTATGGCGCCGGCAGCAACATTCGCAAGCGAGCCCAGGGCCACGGCAACGGACTCGGTAACGATCCTTGAGGGATCGACCTTTTGTGTTTCCTCTGGAAGCGGCAAGATCTTTCCTGACGCCACGATGGGGCTCTTCTACCGAGATACCCGCCTGCTTTCTGCTTGGTCGTGGGCAGTAAATGACCAGCCGATCGAGCCGTTGATACGGCGCATTCCTAAACCATCGGAAGTTCATTTCGTCGGCCGTCACCTGCCCGACGCATCACAGTCAGAAAGCACCGTCCTGTTTGAACAACGACGTTGCGTTGGTTCCGGGATGCACGAGCAAGTCAAGATTCGAAATCTCGCCGGTCAACGGTTTGACGCTTTGCTCTCGCTACATCTTGAAGCCGACTTTGCTGACCTCTTCGATGTGAAGGCGGGGCGAAACCGGCAGAGCCCACAGATCCCAGAGCAAAGCGAGACTGGATGGCTCTGGGACCGAATATTTGACGAAGGCAGCCGCGGACTCAATATCGTCGCTAGTGGCTTACCGCGCATGCGCGGTGATCGCTTGCTGTGGCAGATCACCTTGGGCCCAAAGGCGCAGCTAGTGATTTCCATTGAGGCCAATCCGATAGTCGACCGGGTCATGGTTCCCGCTCGACACCTCAGTGATGGATTTGACTCAGTTGGCAACACGATTCGAATCAGTAGCGCTAAGCCGGCACGGCAAATGCTCACTACAGCTGATCCATCATTTGCGCGAACATTGCAACGCAGTTTTGACGACATCAGTTCGCTGCGAGTCATCGATCCAGCTCACCCGGAGCGGGCGATCGTAGCTGCTGGCGCCCCGTGGTTCATGGCGTTGTTTGGCCGCGACTCACTGTTGAGCGCATGGATGGTCCTGCCGTACGAACACAAACTTGCACTAGGCACTTTGCAAACCCTCGCCGCGTACCAGGGAACAAACTTTGATCTACACAGCGAAGAGGAACCTGGTCGGATTCTTCATGAAGTCCGACTTGGTGCCACGACCTCCTCGATGGTTGGTCAGCGCAATATCTACTACGGCACAGCCGACGCATCAGCGCTGTTTGTGATGTTGCTCGGAGAGGCAAGTCGCTGGGGCGCCAACGAAGAGATCATTCGGTCACTGATCGGCAATGCCGACCGTGCACTCGAATGGATCGATCGATGCTCACTTAACGGTCCTGGCGGCTTCTTGGGCTACCACCAAAAGAGCGACCATGGGTTAGTCAACCAAGGGTGGAAAGACTCGTGGAACGGCATCAACTTCGCCAATGGTGAGATCGCCAAAGCGCCCATCGCACTGTGCGAAGTTCAGGGATACATCTATGCCGCCTACCTCGCGCGCGCGCACCTTGCCCAGCGATTCGGAACTAAACCTGAGTCTGACTCGTGGCTTGCCCGTGCCAGTGATTTGAAGAAGCGGTTCAATGAGGCTTTCTGGATTCCCGAAAAGGGCTGGTATGCGGTTGGTCTCGATCGTGACATGCGCCAGATTGATGCGCTGGCATCCAACATGGGCCACGCGATGTGGACCGGGATCATTGATGAGAGGCGATCAGCAAGTGTCGCCGAAGTCCTTGCTTCAGAAGACATGACTAGCGGGTGGGGCCTCAGAACGCTTGCCTCGAGCATGGGTGCGTACAACCCAATCAGCTACCACAACGGGTCAGTGTGGCCACATGACACGGCCATTGCAGTGGCTGGACTCGCCCGCTACGGCTTCAATCAAGAAGCTGCGAAACTCGCTTCTGCGTTACTGGAGTCGGCAACGCATTTCCACGGTCGTTTGCCTGAACTTTTCAGCGGCTTTGCTCGCTCTGAATTCGCCTACCCCGTGCCGTATCCGACTCCATGCTCTCCGCAAGCGTGGGCGGCGGCATCGCCGATGTTGCTGCTGCGCTCATTGCTCCACGCCGAACCGGATGTGCCAAATGGGCGACTTTTCGTCAATCCAACCCTTCCGGCGGATCTTTTGCCACTGAGTATCAACAATATTGCCTTTGGGGCTTCACACGTCTCAATCAACGTTGATCAAAGCGGCTTCGAAGTTCTGGGCGTTAGCCCTGAGATTCAGGTAACGAGGTAACCACACCAATGGGGAGGAACGAATGAAATTCTCGATACGAGGGCGCTATGGAGCAAAGAGCACCCCTGCGCGCGAACGGACGCCGCGGCGGCCAAGGTGGATGGATCGAACTTCAGAAGACCCTAATCGAGTGATCATTTACTCGGCGCCCGGTGAAACCGATGGCGAGGTGTCGTGAGCTGACAGCACAGGGCGGAAGACGACTAAAGGCACTCATTCCGGTGACCGGCGGCTCTGTTGCCACTCGTCAAATTCCGCAATCATCGATATAGCGAACGATCAGCCGCTGCGCAGGACATGGATACCGACCTTTCAAACGCATGTAGGTCAGCGACTACTCGTTCCATTCTGGTTCGGCCGGGGTGCTGTGATGCGCATCCCGGCCGAACCCCATCCAGGAAGGCCGAGAGTCATGACGGTTAGCAGCGAGACACAGCTCACAATTGATGAGGCAATTGAGGCGCTCTCGCGATCGGTTATTCCCAACCCCCGAGTTGCCCCTCACAGCGCACCGGAGATCGACTGCGGCAGCAGTTTGGTCTCGCGCAATCCCACGCTGCCCATTCACGTCAATGGCACGTCAGTCGGAGTCCAATTCGCTGACCAAAAGGATGCTGCCGTTTTCAAGATCGCTGGTCTGACTGTGTACTCGCCCCGAAGCAAGCGGCAGGCGACGGTGATCCAGGAACTCGGCCCGGGCACCCAATTCATGACGATTATGCGCGCCGGCGATGCGCAGTGCATGTGCGAATATGAAATAGCCGAGCCATCGAAGTGTCATATTGCAAGTGAGCCAGATGGCTCTTTCGCGGTCCTCAGTGACACATACACGCCTTTAGCGACAATTGGCTACGCCTGGGCCCGAGATGCCCAACATGCCCCGATTCCGACGGTTCTTGAGAGCCGCGGTGGGTCAATTGTTCAACGCATTGACACAACAAACGTCAAACCACCACTCGTCGCTGGTCTGCGCGTCTCGCAGGTATCTCGGACCCCAATGAGCACTGGACTGCTCGATGTCGGTTCGCTCACCGACACTGCAACGCTGATGGCGCAAGTTCCGATCATGACGATGGCGCTAGGTGCGACAACGGTGCGGCGGTTGGTCGGCGGCATATCCGGGGTGTGCCGTGAGTGGGCCTCCATAGACGACGCCAATGCCCAGCTTGTTGCCCAGCAAGTGATCTATGAGCTTTCGACTCATCGCGCATCTCGACCGATTCTGCGCTTGTTTGGACCGGGCCGTCCCGATCGTCAGACCG
>JAHEXM010000257.1 GCA_023252115.1 Micrococcales bacterium
ACGACATTTCCGGCGGGGGCAAATGTGATGGCCGCATCAAGTTTGACGGGCAGGACTTGATCATAAGTACCAGCCCATTTCGCGCCGGCTTCCAAAGCGCGCTCAGCTTCGTCGGCGCTACGCGTGACGACGTACACGTCGCATCCCCAAAATCGAGCAAGCTGCAAAACAAGGGTCGCCGAGGCGCCATACCCGAACAGTCCGAGTCGAGCACCAGCACTGCCCGCGTCGATCTCGGCAATGCGCAGGGACCGATAGCCGATCGTGCCGCCGCACAGAAGTGGTGCCAACGATGCGGCTCGTTCTTTTGTTGTTCTTGGATCCGAACCATCCTCGGCTGTCGGAAGGTCGAAGGCGTAGTCACCTTTGGCCAGCACGTGCGATGCGTACCCACCGTCGATATCCCAACCAGTGAACTGCGCACTTTCGCAAAGATTCTCTCGACCTGATTGACAGAATCGGCAAACCTGACAAGCGTTCGCTAGCCACGCGAGTCCGACACTTGACCCGATTCTCTTGGGCACGATTTCGCTACCGACCGCGGTGATTCGTCCAACGACCTGATGTCCAGGCACTATTGGCAGCCGCCGAGACCGCAGGTCTCCGGTGACAATCTGCAGATCGGTTCGACACACTGCACAAGCGTCAACCTCGATCAAGACTTCGTCAGCTGCGGGATCAACTGGTGAAATATCGACTTCCACCAGACGTTTGCCGTCCAACTGACCAGGTTTCTGAAGTTGCATGGAGCCCACACGGGCAGGGTAGTAGGCCGGACGTGGCAGGCTCCGGTTATGGCATCTGAATCGCTTCGACAGCGATTGTTTGGGCGCCACCATCCTCACCGCAAGAAAGTCCGCGGCTATGGATATTTCCGTCGGTTTGGTCCAGGTTTGGTCACTGGTGCCGCTGACGATGATCCGTCCGGTATTGGCACCTATGCCCAGGTGGGAGCGGCCACCGGCTATCGCTTGCTGTGGGCGGCGCCGTACATGCTGCCGTTTGCGTATGCAGTCGAGGAGACATGCGCCCGCCTGGCTTTAGTGAGCGGCACCGGACTTGCCGGACTCATCAAGAAACAGTTACCGCGACCAGTGTTGTTGTTGTGTGTGTGCCTGGTCGCAGTTGCGAACATCGTCAATATTTCTGCCGACTTGAGTTCAATGTCCGCAGTCGTGGTGTCGGTGGTTCCGATCGGACAACAACTTGGTGTCGTGATATTCGGAGTTGCGATAGCAATTGCCGAGATCTTTATTCCGTACCACCAATACGCCCGAGTCCTGCGGTGGCTGTGTCTTTCGCTGCTCGCATATGTCGTCGTGTTATTCGTGGCCGATGTCAATTGGTCAGATGTGGTTCATTCGATTCTGCTGCCCGAAGTTGAATGGCGCCGTGCGGATATCGCGGCAATTATTGCGCTGGCCGGAACCACCATTTCGCCGTATCTATTTTTTTGGCAGGCAGCCGAAGAAGTGGAAGCCGAGAACCTGGAAGACGCCCCGCCAGATCGCGGTCACATGCGGGCGATGCGCCTGGACGTTTTTGGTGGAATGTTCTCGGGAATCTTCATCATGTTCGCGATCATGACCACGTCTGCCGCCACCTTGCATGCAAGCGGGGTGCTCACGGTTGATTCACCGCAGGACGCCGCGCATGCTCTTGAGCCAATCGCCGGCAGCCTGGCGGGTTTGCTCTTTGCTCTGGGCATCCTTGGTACCGGCTTGCTGGCTATCCCGGTACTGGCCGGTTCGACCGCATACGCAGTGAGTGAGACCTTCGGTTGGCGCGACAGTTTGGAAGACCGTCCCCTGCAAGATCGTGCGTTTTACGGTGTCATCGTGGTGTCAATCGGTGTTGGGATTGGATTGTCTGCGTTCGGTGTTAACCCGTTGCACGCGTTGTTCTTCGCTGCCCTCCTCAACGGCCTAGCGGCTCCGGTTCTGCTGTTGGTGATCTGGTGGCTTGCTCGCGACAAGAAATTGCTGGGTTTGTGGCGAAGCAAATGGTGGTCGCAATGGCTCGTCGGTGGTTGTGCCGTTTTGATGACGTTGACCCCGATTCTTTGGCTGCTCGCGCCGGCGTAGCTCCAGTGGCTGAACGGCTGAACGGCTGAACAAATTCTGCGTCCGATCTTGCTGCCTCACTACTGTTCGAACATTCGGGGTGTGATTCGCCGCAATGGTCTGTGAGGAGCAAGAATGACGACTTCGGAAGCAGTGGAGGCACCAACTCCGCAACAGCCCGAGCCGCCGACTCCTGACACGCCTGTGAAGGCAGGCGCTGGACGGATCATTCTTGGATTCGTCTTCTCGATCCTCAGCGCAGTCATGTTGTTTGTGATGTGGAATAGCCACGGCAATATTTGGCCGTTCGTCTTCATCGGATTCATCCCGATGTACATCGCGGCATATCGCCTGTTCCCGCGAAAACTCGCACCATTTGCATTTGCTTTTGCTGGCTTCGGTTACTGGTTGGCAATGGCCTTAGACGGTGGTGGCGTCTTGCCTCCCGCCGTGGTCATCGGAATCGCGCTCGGAATGGCCATCGTTTGGTTCGTGCTCGGGATCTGGGAACGACGATTTTCCGAGCGCACCCGTTACAAGTGGTTCATCGTTCAGCTGCCATTGCTGTGGATCGGTCTTGAAGTCATCTTCGAGAACAACCCGATCATGGGCAGTAACTTCTGGATTGCGTATCGGACGGCGGTCGCACCACAGATTGCTCAACCGGTCAGCGTCGTGAGCACACCGGCATACGGATTTGTGATCATCATGTTCAACGCGATCCTTGCTCTGTGGATCATGAAGTTGATGGATCGTAAATGGCCGCAGCTCACTGCTGTTGCAATTCCGGCGAAAACGATCGAATGGTCTTCGATTATTGCTTTTGGCGTGATCATCGTGTGGATTGCAGCGAGTTTCGCGATCCTTGCAAAGGTCAATAGCGAGCTCGGCAAATCAGTAACAGTCGCGGCTGCGCAATCTGGAATTCAGAACACTACGAGCAGTGGCTTGCTCGGTGAAGGTGGTGAGCAAGGGACTCCGGCAGACAACGCACGCAACGCCAAACTGCAAGCTCAGCTAACGCAGATGACTATGGATGCTGCGAAGCAGGGTGCACAACTGGTGGTGTGGCCGGAAGAAGAGCTGGATTATGACGTTCGAGTAGGAAACAAGGGTGCATGGGTTGGCGAGCTAGCAAAAGCCGCCAACACGACAATTGTGTCGGGCTTCATGCCGCAGTCACCAGATCTCACATCACCAAACCTTGCCGCTGTCTGGTACCCGAATGGAATGATGGCTCCACAGATTTACTCGAAGGTTCACCAGGTCGTTGTTGAAGGTGAAGCATTCACCTCGGGAACGGTGACACCGAGCTACCCAACCAATTTCGGACAACTTGGGGTCATCATTTGCTTCGATCATGATTTCCCTGACGGATCGCCAAGATTGTCGGCGCTGGCCGGGAACAACATTCTTGCCGTTCCTGCGATCGATCCGTACACGATTTCTCACCTGCGCTGGCAGTCGGTCGTATTCCGATCCATAGAGAATCGAATCCCACTCGTAAAGACGGACGTCGGTTTCGACTCGGTGATTGTCAACGCCAATGGCAGCGTGGTTAAGCGCGTGGCGACTGACACTCCAGAGGGATCGACGAACTTGCTTGTTGGCAATGTCAACATCGGGCCCCGCAACGCGCCATTCACCCAGACCGGTGGTTACACGTTCGCATGGTTGGTTA
>JAHEXM010000258.1 GCA_023252115.1 Micrococcales bacterium
AGGAGAGCGCAATGAGCGAAGCAGTCACATCCACTGGAATTCTGGTCAAGCGTGCGGACATCGCTACGCCTACCGTGTTCACGACCGTCGCCGAGATCGACAACGTCACGCCTGGTGGTCTGACGCGCAACAAGATCGAGACATCGACGCACAACGATGGCACGGAAAGCCACGTGCTCGGTATTCTGCGGAAGAGCGATCCGAGGTTCCACATCAACTACGTCGGCTCGAATGCGTCGCATGTCCAGATCCTCGCAGACATCGCGGCGAACACGAAGGCGCAGTGGCAGTTCGCGTTCCCATCTGGCGTCAAGCGCACGGGGCCGGCGTACGTCATGGAATTCACCTTCGACGACGCGCCGGTTGACGGCAAGCAGGGGGCGCAGATTGCGATCACCTGGGCCGGGGCGGTCACGGAAGCGGCGTCGTAACAAGTCAGCCGTGACACCCGTGCATCACGGGCTTACGGTTTCCAGGCCGCCGCCGGGGAGCGGTGACAAAATCCCCGGCATTTCAAAACCCTCTGGAGGGGTTTATACATGGCGACTGAAGTAAAAGTGAAAAAGATTCTGTCAATCGAAGAGATGCTCGCTCCGCAAGACACCTCGTTCGTCGAGGTGCTAGCGTGGGGCGGCGTCGTACGGCTCGGCTCGTTAGATGCCGGAGAGGTTCTTGAGTTTCATGAGTCGAACAAAGGGCCAGCGCGAAAGACGGCTGGACTGCGTCTCTTGATCAAGAGCCTCGTCGATGCAAGTGGTACGCGCATCGGCAAGGCAGAGCACCTGGATGCGTTCAAGAAACGCGACGGTAAGACCATCGGGAAGTTGACCGATGCGATCTTGAAGCTCAACGACATGCGCGGAACTGACACGGTGATTGACCTGGTCGAGCGCGTGAAGCACGTTGATGGCGACCCATCGCGGGTGGAAAAGCTCGCGGCGGATTTGCACAAGCTCGCGGATGATATTGCGGCAGCGGGCACCGATGAGAAAGCATTGCTCGCGGCGTTGGAGCGTAACTCTGACGCGGTGATTGCCAGGGCCGACGCAAAAAACGGCTAAAGCGGAACAGGGCGCGACGGTTCGCCCACCGACTAGCCCGGCACACTGGATGGGCGAACGTCGACGCAATGCTCCGCACGATTAGCTGGCAGCAGTTTCGCGAACTGGAGTTGATGTACGAGATTGAGCCTTTCGGCGAAGAGCGCGACGATTGGCGGATGGCGCACTTCATGGCCCTCGTTGCGAACATTGCCGGTAGGGATCCAAAGACGCGACCGAAGCCGTACACGATCAAGGACTTCGTGTTCGACTTCGACACGGTAACGGAAGATGAGAAGCCGAAGCAGAGCGTGTCGTACATGACCATGTTGATCAACTCGTGGATCGATGTCAACAACATGACGTTGAAGGAAAACTAAGTGAGCGAAGGCGTCGACGTTGGCACACTGACCGGTCACGTAGAGTTTGAAGATCAACTCTCGACCGCGTTCGATCGTGTCAATCAATCCATCGACAAATTCGCCGAGAAATTTGAGGGCGCATTTGGCGGAGCCGTGCTTGCAGTCGGCGCCGCTGTTGCGGCTATCGGTGCGATTACTGGAGCAATCATCGAGCTTGGCGTTAAGGGCTCGGAAATCAATGACGTCAAGGATAGCTTCGATCGGCTCGCAGGTGGCGCGGCGAAGGCGACTGATATCCTCAATGAGATGTCGAAGGGCGCGGCCGGTACGATTGACAATCTGACATTGATGTCGAAGGCGAATAAGGATCTCGCCACGGGCGCGGTCACGAATGCGCGAGACTTCGGCACGTTGACGGCGGCTTCGCGCGTTCTTAGCCGAGAATTTGGCGGTGACTTACTTAGCTCGATGTCCGGTATCGAGCGGGCCTTAATCACCGGGCGCACGCGCGGCCTCGCGATGCAAGGCGTCGTAGTCGACTTGAAGACGGCCGAGACGGAGTACGCGACGACACTGGGGAAGACGCGTACGGAGTTGACAGCGAGCGAGAAGCTGATTGCAGATCGTCAGGCGATTTTCAAGTCTCTACAAAAGGTCGTATCGGACGCTGGAAATCAAGAACTCAACTTTGCGGAAAAGATCCGAGCCGTCGGCGTGTCGATTCAGGATTGGGGACAACGGCTAGCAAGTGCAGTCGCCGCATCACCGCATTTGACCGCTGCGTTCGATTCCATCGGTAATGCCATCAAGAAAAACTTTGGTGGCGAGGGAGACACGGCGATTCAGGTGATCGTTGGGTGGATCAATAAGTTTGCCGATGCGGTGGCAAAGTATGGTCCGACAGTGATTTCTTGGGCAAAAGACGTGTATTCCGCTTCTGTGCATTACGGCGGGATTGTCATCGATTGGCTCAAGGAGATCATCAACACAGTTGCTCGTGTGGCTGAAGTTGTAAAGAACACGTGGGATGATTTGCCAGAGTGGTTCCAGCGTGCTGCGAAGGATGCGGCCATTGCCGGAGTAGCCATTGGCGGGTTCGCGAAGGTTCTTCCGATCGCTGGTGACAGTGCTATCAGTTTCATCGCGAACCTATCGCAAATTGCGACGGGGGCTGTAGATTTGACGACGAAGCTGTACAAGCTCGTCGAGGGTATTGGCGCTCTGCGAATCGCCATGCTGGCATCTCCGTGGATGCTTGCGTTTGCTGCCGCTGGGACTGTTGGGTACCTTAGCTGGAAGAAGTATGAAGAATCTGTCACGGAAGCTAAGCTGGCGACGAACGCCGCGAAAGATACGTGGGTTGGGCTCGACGACGTCATGCGGAAGGGGACGCACTCGATTGAGGCAGCAAACACCGCACTGAATACGCACGTGACCTTGCTCGACAAACTCTTGCACATGCCCTCAAAGGACTTGTTCAAGTTCCCCGGCATGGAACCAATGCCCTCACACGGCGGTCCGACGACGCCACCTGCGGACACTGGTCCGAGCCCTGTCGACCTGGCGTATGACGCCCTCGTGAAAAAGCAACGCGATATGACGGTGAACGCGTTGGCGTTGAACCGATTCATGCTTGGCAAGTCTTCACTCGAATCGTTTGCTGGCGGTTCTGGGCTCGATAATATGAGCACCAAGCGGCAAGAGACCTGGTTATCTGGTTTGCAGGGTATTCTCGACGAGTCTGGGTCGTTTTCATCGCTCGTGACAGACCAGAAGAAAAAGGACGCGCAGATTTCGGCGCTGACTGACATCTACCACGCATTGCAGGACAACGTCGACAAGGCCAAGGAGTACGCGCAGGCGAATATCGATCCATTGTTGCCACTTAAGGAGCAGGCGCGGATCTACGGTGAGATTCAGCTTGCGCAACAGAATTTGATCGCTGGTGAGCAGTCTCGTGCGGCGCAGACTTCGCAGTACAACGCCGATCTTGGCATGAATATGGCGATCAGGGACTTTCCGATCAATCGGGCGTACAACCCTGATTGGCAGAACATGATCCGTAATTTGCCGGGCTCGACGAACGTCAACATGAGCCGGCTGGCTACGCAGATTCCGGGTTATACACAGCGTTTGACTGGCCAGACACCTCAACAATTCGGCCTTGGTCTCAGCAACTCCATCCTTGGTGCTGTTGCTGGCGGCGGAAATGTCGGTCAGTCAGCAGGGTCGTTCATTGGGCAGTCGCTTGGGAAACACATCAGCGAGAATCTCGCAGTGTCGCTTGCGAAAGACGGCGTCTGCAAGATGACGAAAGCATTGGGGGGTATTATC
>JAHEXM010000259.1 GCA_023252115.1 Micrococcales bacterium
AGTGCAAGTCGAAACGCGTCGTGCTGCTTGGGCTCATGGCCTGCCAATACCGGCAGCGCGTGTCGGTCACCTCGCAATGCGTGCGGCACCACCTGGCAAGCCGACGTCCAGCGCGACAACTCATTTGAACTCGGAAAGACGCCGTCGGCGACAAATGGCAAAACCACTACGGGCCATTGCAGACCCTTGGCCTTGTGAATCGTCATCAGCGTTACGGCACCGGATCGTGTCGGCAAGTCCAAATCGAGCCGTTGCTCAAATCGTTGCGCAGATCGCACATAAGCAACAAACGCCCCGAGGTCCCCGACGCCATCGACATCAGAAAAGTTGCTAGCCAGATCAACAAATGTCGCCAACGCCGCAGTTCCTCGGTCGTAGGCAGCATCCGCGGTGGTTCCGGCTGACCGAATGGCTTCGCGGGCGACCTCAGTTTCGAGACCGGTTGAGGCCATTACTGCGCCGACGAGTTCAGCCAGCGGCCCGTTCGCTCGATCCCGCAGGGAATCAAGTTCATCGGTGATCTGTTGGAATCGTTCCCGCGCCTCATCCGAGTAGTGGTAGCTGTCAGGTCCCGGGTCGGCGACTGCTTCCACGAGACTGACGACATCAACTGGATCAGTCGAATCGATGGCATTGCTTACCGCAATGTCAAGAAGGCTTGCACCCTGCGCGATTCCTTCATCGTCCGTCCGAGTCAAGTGAGAAGCCCGCGCGCCAAGGATGGCCAGGTCGCGCGCGCCGATCCGCCACCGAGGACCCGACAGCAACCGGACAGCAGATGGGTTGGCGGCAGGGTCACTGATGACTTCAAGAACGCTGAACAGCTCGATCACCTCTGGCTGTGCGAGCAATCCACCAATGTTTGCAATGTGTGCGCGAACCTGTCGCTGCGCAAGTGCATCGGCAATGGGTTGAAAGTCCATGCCCGTTCGTAAAAGAACGGCGATCGAATTCGGCGGCACCCCGTCACCAATCAACTCAGCGATTCGGTCACCGACCCACTGCGCCTCGGTGTCACGGTCAATGAACAAGCCGGTCCGCACATTGTCACGAGCGCCATTGGTGGATTCGTTGTAGCTGCTAGCGGTAGACAGCTGCACCGACGACCGCCCGGCACGTAACGGTGCCGCTATTTCATTGGCAACGTGCAGGACCTTGGGCCCAGATCGATAACTAACCGAGAGCTGCAGAGTCTGAGCCGGTTCGCCATTCTGCCGCCGGAAGGCGAGCGGAAATTCATCGATCGCCATTACTGACGCACCGCGCCACCCGTAGATCGCTTGCAACGGATCACCAACGGCGGTTACCGAATGCCCACCAGAGAAGAGCGCAGACAGCATGCGGCACTGGGCAACGGATGTGTCTTGGTATTCGTCCAGCATCACCAGCGGAAACTGCGCGCGCATGAGTCGACCGACTTCCGGCGCGTCCTCGGCAATCTGTACGCCAAAGCGCATCAAGTCAGAAAAGGTCAAGATGTCTTCATCGCGGCGAGCTGCTCTGACTTCTTCGACAACGAAACTCAACAGAATTCGTTTGCGTGCCGTGTCTCGCGCCTTTACCGCATCGGCGCCTGGTTTACCCAGGGCATCTATTTCGTCAATGAGTGCCTCGTCGAAGTCTCGAAGCGCCTGCGGGTCAATTGCCTGCTCAGCGAGAATGCCGTCAAGTTCGACAACTCGACCCACAAGAGCGGTGATACCGAGCGCAATCCGATCAAGCGACAGGCTCGATCTCACCAACGTGCGGTAGACCGATTGCACTTCCTCCTCGGCGGTAACCAAGCGCATGCCAGGCTCAATGCCGATCCGCAGTCCGTGCTCGGCAACGAGGCGCTGCGCAAAGGCGTGATAGGTCGAGACGACGGGTTCGCCGAGCTCTTCGTCTTCGTCTCCGTCGATAACAGTCCCCTGTGATCCGAATCCAGCGTCGGTCAGTTTGCCCACGAGTTTTCGAATTCGACCGCTCAATTCAGCTGAGGCTTTGTTGGTGAACGTCAGGCCGAGGATTTGATCCGGCGATACCGCGCCAATGCCTAGCGCCCACACCACCCGCGCAGCCATCACGGATGTCTTGCCCGAACCCGCCCCAGCAACAACCAATAGTGGGTCTTGCACGGACGAAGTGATGGCGTCTTGCTGTTCCGGCGACATCGAATGTTCCAAAATTCCGTTGAGCTCATCCACTCCAAAATTCACGAAGTCACCTCCCGGCCCACGTCATATGCCGGACACATCCGCTTGAAGTCACAAAACCCGCAGAACTGATTGTGTGTCGCCTTGAACTCTTCGGAGCGCACGACCTCAACCGCTTCGGCCAAGCGCGTCAGTTGTTCATCAACGTCAATGGCATCCTGCTGTTGGACGGCCGGCCATCCTGGCAACTTTGCTTTGTTACGCAATTGCACGAGTTCTGCGCCCGCGACCGGTGGTCGATCTGAACCGGCCGGCGGCTCATCCCGATTCTCGACCGTGACTTCAACACCGAGTTGCTCATCGAAACCGCCAGCTTGGGCAACCATTTGATACAAGGCCAATTGATGATGCTCGTTGACTTTTTCCTGCGTTGGCTTTGACTTTGACGTCTTCAGATCAATCACGTGCAGAGCACCTGATTCATCGGTTTCGAGACGATCAGCAAATCCGCGGGCAAGCACCGAATCATCACCAACATCAATTTCAATCTTGAAAGGCACCTCGGTCCCAACGAGATTGCGAACTTCGCGACCAGGGATCACATCCTCCGCTTGCCAGTTGAGAAAACGCTCAATAGCCGTATTTGCCGCTGCCATTTCTGAGGATGCTTCCCAGGTGGCCTCATAAGGCATTGCTGGCCACAAATCTTCGAGTCGCCGCGACAGCTCAACGGGATCAGCCGGCAGTTCTCTGCGCCCGACTGCGTCGGCCAGTGCGTGCACGATTGAACCGAATGCCATCGCCATTCCCTTGGGACGCTCGCCGCGAGCTTCGCGCGACAAGAACCAACGCAATGAACAATCGGCAACTGCCGCCCAAGCCGTACCCGAAAACTTCAGCGGTCCATCGGGGTCGCGGATTGGTTTCTCACTTTGTGAAATTGGGCGAGTACCCCACCAATGGTCAGGATCAGCCTGCGCAAAACCGCCATCAACAGCGAGTCGAGCGAGTCTGTCTGCTGCCGCGCTCCTCGTTGCATCACTTGCATCCGGGCTTTCGGCAATGTGGCGAAGATGCGCGACTATCGAAGGTGCAGTCAAACGTTGTAGTGGCAGCCCAGCGACGTGATGTTTCGCAGACCCAGCGTCAACCACTTCGTCGACGAATCGTGATGGAGCCAAGTCTTGATCGTCCGGCGCCTGGACTGCGGTGACCACGAGCCTTTGTTTGGCGCGAGTGCACGCGACATAAAACAGTCGTCGTTCTTCGGCGAGCAGAGCCGAAATAGTGAGGGGTTCTTCGAGGCCATCAGGGCCCAGCTCATCGGCCCGCAGCAGTGAGCCCCGCCGACGAAGGTCAGGCCACTGACCCTCTTGCACGCCAGCCACAATGACCACTGGCCACTCCAGACCCTTTGCGCGGTGCGCCGTCATCAGCCGAACAGCGTCGCGGTCACCACCGGTTTGCGCAAGTGTGGTGCCCGGGATTGCTTGCTGATCAAGCTCCGCAATGAAATCGGCGACTCCGCGGCGACCTTCAAAAACTGCGTCAGTCCGCGCTGCTGTATCGAATAGCGCCACAACGGCGTCAAG
>JAHEXM010000260.1 GCA_023252115.1 Micrococcales bacterium
GCTGCAGGGGCCGACCTGACAATGGGGGATGTGTGACGCGCACTCGAATCGATGTCGTGGCGGTTCTCGGAGTGCTGGCCCTGTTAGTCGCCGGTTGCGCAGATGGCGGCAGTTCGGCCGATAAGCAAGCGGCAGGTGCAGAACCGATCGCCGCTTTCACCCTGATGGCGCCAGCGGATGTGACGGCATCTCAGCTGGTAGCTCGAGCGCTTGTTTCGGCTGGGCAAGCATGTCCGCCGGTTAAAGCCACTGGCGGGAGTGGCCCAGTCTCGATACCGATGACCGAGCGGCTTCCCGGCCCACTTGCAGCGCCAGCGTTTTCGACAGTGCGCTCGTGCAGTGCGAATCTTCCTTCGGGATTGACCTCGGCAAGCATCGCTGGCGCTTCGATCCCGGCGGCTTTACCCGCCACGGTCTCGAAGGTGGCGCTCGTGGCCGACACCGGCTGTGAGGTTGACGACCCTGACGTCCAAGACTGTAAGTCGCCGACTGGCTGGCCACTGGCGACGATTGCAAGCAAAGTTGCCGCCGCCAAACCTGACGTCATCCTTGATCCGGGCGACTACTACTACTTAGAGAGTGCCTGTCCTGCCAACGCTCAGGCGAAATGTGGAGGCAGTGTTCCACCAGTCCCCGGCATGCCGTTTTACGAGTCATCCGAGGGTTGGCTTCAAGATGTGATTCGACCCATGTCAGCTATGTTCCCTGTTGCACCCATGGCCATGTTGCGTGGAAATCATGAGGATTGCGGTCGCGCAGGAAACGGGTTCTTCCTGTACCTCGACCCCCGACCGGGCACCGAGAATACCTGCGAGCCAGTCCAAGTTGCCGGTCCTGCTGCCGCGAAGGCGCAAGCCGCTGGACCTAAGCCCCTCAAGTGCCCAGAAACCGGACCCTGCACGCCACGAGTGACGTCCATCGCGTTGAAACCCGCCGGTCCGCAACTCACCCCAACCTGGGCATTCACATTGCCGGTCACTGCCAGCAGGACGTTGCGACTGGCAATGGTCGATAACGCATACGGCTCTGACAAAGAGCTCACCCCGTGGACCACTGAACAACGAAAGAGTTACCAGCAAGCTCAAACGTTGACAACACCTACCGCGGGTCGCGAATCGTGGCTGTTGGGTCACCGACCGATCTTCGGTTTGATGAGCAAGACAGAGATTCCACCAAACGAACCCCAAGCAACTGCGTGGACATCTGACGGACAAATGGTGTCGTCGTACGGACTCTTAAGTAACTACTCGATGCTGCTGTCGGCTCATTTGCACCTCACTCAAGCAGTTCAGATTCCTGGGCAGCCGGCAAGTCTGGTCATGGGCAATGGTGGTGCGGATCTTGAGCCGGCGACTGGCTATACGCCACCAAAGGTTGGCCCGCTGGCCAATGCCGACGGCACAGCGATGGTGTCCACTCTCAAGCCATATCCACCTGCAAGTTTCACCTGGACCAAGGTGAATTTCGGTTACGCGATTGCATCCCCGCAACAAGCGGCAGGCGCGTGGTCGATCAAACAGTTTGACTACACGGGGGCAGGCACGGGCACGTGCTCATTGGCTGCCAAGAAAATCTCCTGCACCTAAGTTCAGGCGGCGGTTGCGGATCCCAATGGCCCGGTGCGCAGTTCACCCATTTGTCACGGACCCGCTGGTGTTCATGCGGCGACAGGCATACGGTCGGAGACGACAGTTCTGATCTCTCAATCCTGGAGTTTGTGATGGCCGAAAGCACGCCCGCCGCAGCAGCTGACGATCAAGTTGGCGAGAACTTTCCGATGGTCGCCAACTGGGTGATGAGCCAAATACCTCAGTTCGACTCGGTTGAAGACGAGCGCCAACATCGCAAGGAACGCCTGGCAGCATCCTTTCGACTCTTCGCCAAGTTTGGCTTCGACGAGGGAGTAGCTGGGCACATCACGGTTCGTGATCCCGAGCACAGCGATCATTTCTGGGTAAACCCATTCGCGCTCGATTTTTCGTTGATCAAGGCCAGCGACTTAGTTTGTTGTGATCACAGCGGTAACGTCATCATTGGCGATCGACCAGTCAACGACGCAGCGTTTGCCATCCACTCTCAAGTCCATCAGGCGCGGCCGGATGTCGTTGCTGCTGCACACAGTCACTCGATGCACGGCAAGGCACTTGCAGCGCTGCACAGCCCGATCCTGCCGATCACGCAGGACTCGTGCGCCTTCTACAACGACCAGGCTCTGATGGATGACTTCACCGGGGTAGTCCTTGACATTGAAGAAGGTAAAAAGATTGCAGCCACTCTCGGTGGAACAAAAGCAATTGTGTTGGCTAACCACGGATTGCTGACTGTTGGCACATCAGTTGAGGCTGCAGTTTGGTGGTTCATCACGATGGATCGAAGTGCAAATGCACAGCTGCTAGCGATGGCTGCAGGGGAACCAAAGCTGATCGATGATGAGGCGGCTGCGCAAACCTATGGACAGGTTGGATCAGAAGTCGCTGGTTGGGTCATGGCCTATCCATTGTTTGAGCGCATCATCAAAGAACAGCCTGACTTGCTGGACTGAGTAGCGTTCCCCGGTTATGAGTTAGCTGAGTTGTGCGCGGCAATCTCAACAGCTAGGTGCACATCGACGTCAACCTTTGCCTTCGGGCGCCCGAGAAGCCAGTACATCAGCCCCCCGGCTATCGCGATGACGATTGCGAAAACGATAAGTGTGATTCGAAACGATTGCACGTAGGCCGCAGCCACCACTGCGTGCGGAATCTTCGCGAGTGCCGGATTGTCGGTAGTACCGTTTTGCAGGTACTTGGTAATGGTTGACCATGCGTTGTCATCTGCAACGGCACCATTGGTCTTTGCCGAAATCTGGTTGAGAGTGAGCAGACTGATCATTGCCGTGCTACCAGAGAGTCCGAGCGAGTATCCGAATTGCCCAACGGTGACCTTGCTTGACGTCACTGGACCAAAGAACGCTTTGGGTGCCAGCCCGATAAAGAGGCTGCCCTGCGACGTCGCATTGGACATCCATCCGAAGGCTGCGCAGAACATCCCGGGGATAAATAGCAAGATTCCAGCGTTGATACCCGGGATAACCAACAACAGGAAACCGACCACCATCAGGATGTAGCCGATAGCCGAAACGTTGCGTGGTTCGGTCCCCTTACCGATCCGCATGCCACCCCACAGGGCACCGATTGCCGAGAAAATCGCGATAACGAGTGAGTAGATGGCTACTCGCCCGGTGCCCCATCCCTCGATGTACTGCCAAATGTTGGCGAGCATTTGGCTAATCGCACCGTTGGCGAAATTCCAGAAGATTCCCATGATGACTGCGCCGAGGAAAGCGGGATGAGAAAGCAGCCGCAGCGGAAACACCGGGGAGGTGCGCTTGGATTCAACAAACGCGAAAATTGCTAACGCGATCAGCCCAGCAAGGATCGGGCTCCAACACGAAGGCGACGACACACTGTTGGCCGCGTTGCTCACACCGAACAGCAATCCGACGACGCCGATACCCAGAAAAACCATGCCGAGAATGTCGACCTTGCCGCCTGGGACTTTCGGGACACTAGGAAGTATGCGCGGGACAAGTAGAAAACAGACAATCGCTGCGATTGGCACCAGGAAATAGGCCAACCTCCAGCTCACTAGAGCAAGGAAACCGCCCAGCAGGACAGCAACAGCCGTGATGACGAGATTCATCACGTTAAACAGACCCATAGCTGGGCCGAGTTGGCT
>JAHEXM010000261.1 GCA_023252115.1 Micrococcales bacterium
TGAGTTGTGTAGGAGCGCCACGGACGCCATGCCTGTGCACATGTCTCTATCGACTTCGGATCGCTGGGCTGACCGAGTCGGGCCATCGCCTTTTGAATCCCGAGGTCAGTTGGCAAAAAAACATCGGGGTCGCCAAGGCCACGCATCCGGATTGCGGCCACGGTCCACGGTCCGATCCCATGCAAAGCCAAGAGCGAAGCTTCGACTTCATCCCAGTCACTACCTGGCCCGAGTACGACCGAACCGTTCGCGAGTGCAGCTGCCAGAGTCGCGATGGCCTTCTTTCGAGAGGCTGGCATCGCGAAGTGTGCGGGATCGGCCTCTGCCAATGCTTGGGGTGACGGGAATGCACGAGTAACCGATCCGACCGGGTTCTTCAACTCTTCGCCATAGCCCGCAACGAGCCGACCAGCAACAGTTCGGGCCCCGGCCGTGCTGACCTGCTGGCCAATAACAACGCGTACAGCGACCTCGTTGGGGTCGGTGCTTCCCGGCATCCGCTGGCCAGGACTGGCGGCAATCAACGGTCGAAGAATCGGATCGTCTTGTAGGTGCTCGTCTATGGCGACGGGATCGGAATCGAGGTCGAGCATCCGACGGCAGCGCTGCACTGCTGCTGTCAGGTCTCGCATGTCGTCAAGCCACAGTTCGCACGCCACCCAATCTGATCCGCCGCTTGTGGTGCTGCGCTGATCATTTGCCAGTGAAAGCCCTGCGATACCGGCTCCGTGCGGCAACACCAACGAGCGTAAGAACACCCCATCGCGATACTCCTCAATGCCCGCGACAGCACGGTGACCCAGGAAGTCCAGGGCCGCCCTGACATTCATCGGTTTGCGGTATGCAAGGCGTAGCGAAATCGAACCGCCTGGATCCGCCGGGAGTGGTGCCTGTCGCGACTTCGCAGCATTGGTCCGAAGCTCCGTCGGACTCATTGCAAAGATTTCGCGAATCGTGTCGTTGAATTGACGAATACTGGAAAAGCCAGCGGCGAACGCTGTCTCACTGATCGATATCTGTGACGTCTCGAGAAGGATGCGCGCCGTGCGCGCTCGTTGCGCGCGAGCAAGCGCGAGCGGACCAGCACCGACCTCATTAACCAACGCACGATTCAGCTGGCGCTCGCTGTAACCAACCTGCGACGACAGCCCGCTGACTCCTTCGCGATCAACTGTGCCGTCGGCAATCAAGCGCATCGCGCGACCGACCAAATCACGGCGCACATTCCATGCCGGAGAACCAGGCGCAGCATCCGGCCGGCAACGTTTACATGCTCGGAAACCTGCCTCTTGTGCTGCCGCAGCAGTCGCGAAATAGCTCAGGTTTGACTTCTTTGGAGTGATTGCCGGACAGCTCGGTCGGCAATAGATTCCAGTTGACGAAACAGCGGAGAAGAAGACCCCGTCGTAGCGAGCCTCTTTGCCTCGCACCGCCCGATAGCAAGCGTCGCTATCCAACGACTGCGCTGTCAACATCTCTGCAGCTTGCCTCACACCAGCGACATTGACTAGCGGAAATCAGACATCAACGTTCTTGGATATCCACGATGTCATCTTCGGCTTTGGCGGACCGATCGATCCGATCGTTGATCCGGCGAAAGTACCCGTGAAAGACACCAGCCATGCCATCGCGCTGACGACCGAGTAGCAAGAACGAGAGAAGACCCGAGATCAAGAAGGCCAAAACCAGAAGCAAAATTCCGCGGGCACCCAGCAGATAACAGCCTGCACCAGCGGCGAATAGCAAGACGATTCGCGCGGTGAAGTAACCCAGCAGAGGGTGGCCTACATACGCCGGTTGCGCCTCATCAACCGATGGTTCGGATTCGACACCTGGATCGGAACCCCCAGCCGCGGCCGTGGCCAGGTCATCTGTCGAGGGCTCGTTCGAGGCCGGTGTACTTGCTGATGATGAACTCACCCGGCAAGAGTACGTCGCCCCTCGCACATTGACCACCAACGGTCGTACCCTGGAGGGGTGATCCGCGTCTTGTTCATCTTGATTCCGGTCGCAGTGACCGTTTATGCACTGATTGATGCCCTGATGGCGCCCCGCGCTGAAGTGCGGTTGATGTCCAAATGGATCTGGGTCGTGGTGATTCTGCTGCTCTGGATCGGTGGCGCATTGCTGTGGTTCTTCCTCGGCCGACCCAGAAAAGGTAAACCCGGAATCGGTCAGGCAAGCGCGCCATCGGCAACTCAAGCTCCGCCTGCAGCCAAGGTGGATCGACCGATGGGCCCCGACGACGATCCCGAATTCCTATCCTAACTTAACGACAAGAAGCCGAAGAACCCCGATACCGGCAAATAGTCGCTACCGACAGTTTATGTGTGGATTTCCTGCCCTCTAGTCCACGCGATTTCACACCTAAGAGCCGATTCGTATTCGACAACTCGGTCCACACAGCGTTGGCGTCCCGGCCCAACCCCGCAGACGCAGGACTTTCACTACTTGGGCAGCTGACTCGCAGGCCTCGCGATGGACATCGACCCAGCCAAATCTCAGGGTTGCCCTGCCCGAAATTGCGACTGCATTGTCACGCCGATGATCCCGGAATCGCCCGCGCGAATCAGCGTGGCCGAGCCGCCCATCGAACTCGACGACCAAGCCGTACTGCTCAAAAACTCGATCACGCACCACAACTGCACCCTCTTGAAATTCGCGAACCTGACCGCGCCCAGAAGGCAACCCATGAGCCCGGAAGATCCTGCGTATCGCCGGAATCTCCAGCATCGTCGTGGCGCCATCTTTGACCTCCGAAATGATCTCCGTCATCAGCACGCGATGCCCGATTCGGCGTCTGCCTTTCAATGCCGCACTGAGTTTGCGAATCGTTGCTGGTTGCTTCTGGCAGACGGAAGTCAGCAAGCTCATGACTTCGTGCTCGCCCTTCATGTGAGATGCGAGATCGAGTAATGCATGCTCGATCGACTCCGTTGCTGGGCACCCTGTCGGAAACCTCACTGGGCGCATCTGTCGCAAGCGAACAACCTCGACATTCTCAGCACGAGTTCGGATTTGTCGATACGCAGGAACCGCGATGACGATGGGCCAGTTTGGCCTCATAAGCCCCCATGCCTGAAGTGCGGTAGCCCCATGCAGATCGGAGTCATCACCGGCCCACAGGTGAGTTGCCCACCACCACGCGTGAAAACTTGGTGCGCCCGTTACCGTGTTGAAAACGCCTGGCAGCAAACGACTCCATCGACCGGCTGCAATGTTGCTGCGAATGAACGCGTCGGTGCATCCGATCATCAGAAGTTGCGTACGACTTACAACACCAGCTTGCGACCTGGTGTATTTGCCGATTTCAGCCGGCGACATCCCGTGACGAGAAGGCATGACTGATCGTCACAGCTATTCAAAACGGCAGCGAGAACCAGAGTTTGATCGGTGGATGAGGCGCCAAGCAGTTTACGTGTGGATTTCCAGCCCTCTAGTCCACGCGATTTCACACCTAAGAGCGCGATTACTTGACGCCGGCATAGGAGTGCAGGCCGGTGATGAAAATGTTCACGCCAAAGTAGTTAAACAAGAAGCAGCCGTAGCCAACCAAGCCAATGAATGCGGCTTTGCGGCCACGCCATCCGGCCGTTGCCCGGGCGTGTAGGTAGCAGGCGTAAACAACCCACGTGATGAAGGCCCACGTTTCCTTTGGATCCCAACCCCAGTACCGACCCCAAGCATTTTCCGCCCAGATTGCGCCAGCGATCACG
>JAHEXM010000262.1 GCA_023252115.1 Micrococcales bacterium
TTTGCGCCAGAGGTCTGAGGCGCCTGTGGATGCGGAAAGTCGTGCCTGGTCGATTTGTTGCATCGTTTCCAGATGCCTGCGATACAACGTCCGACCTACACCGCGCACCGCATCGCGGATCGCTTTGGCACCTCGCCATTCACACGCGAAGCTGCGCTGAGCGCAGGCATTTCACGCAAACAACTGGATTCAGCACTGGCGCACAAGCTGGTGGTTCGTCTACGTCATGGCACTTTCGTGATGATTGCAGAAGGCGAAGATCGCGATTTTCGTGCAGTGCACCACGTCGAGATTGCTGGTGTGCTTTCAAGAGTTCGTAACGCGGTCGTGAGTCATGAATCTGCAGCGGTAATGCACGGTCTTCCCTTGCCCAGCCGAGCTCATGCTGACGGCCAACTTGCAGTCGCGGTGACCATTCCGGGCACAAGGCCTATCCCGGACCAAGGGTTTCGAGTGTCCGGGAATGCCTTGTCGAAAAGCGACCTCTGTTTGATAGGCGATTTCACTGTTACCAGTGTTGCGCGTACGGCTATCGACCTTGCCCGAAAGTATCGACTCCCCGATGCCGTTTTCATCGTTGACAGCGCTGCGCGAAAAATGATCTCGTCTCAACTTGTTGATCTCGATGGTGACATTGACTTGCGCGATGGGGTCCACCGACTAGATATGCGGCAGCAGGCGTTGTCCAACTTGTGGGACGCGGCGCATTCAATGCGTGGATGGAAAGGCATCGGCTACGCGCGCGCGGCGCTGCGAATTGCGGAACCCGCCTGCGAGTCGCCGCTTGAGTCACTCTCGAGGTTCAACATTTGGGAATCCGGACTGCCCAGGCCGAAGTTTGGTTGGCCAGTGCAAGGTGCAAGCGGCAGGATTTTTTGGGCGGACGCCTATTGGCCGGACCACCGTGTCATCGGCGAGGCGGACGGCGCCATGAAGTACGAGTCTCGCGAACTGCTTTACCGCGAGAAGCGCCGTGAAGATGACTTGCGGGCCGCCGGATTTGGTTTCATTCGATGGAACTGGGAAGAGGGTGTCAGTCATCCACATCGAATGATCGGGAAGATTTCCCGCGCGCTAGGCCTCTAGCCTCCAGCAAACGCGGACGAAACTTCCCTTTCCCGGGCCGGGTAACGGTCATTTCGTCCGCGTTTGCGCGAATGGTTGGAGGCGTTGCTGAAAGTTGTTTGCTTTCTGGCAAGGCAGAGGCCAGCCGGGCGTCTCCGGACCGACATCTGCCGTTCATCCCACGTTCATCTCGGACGGGGTGTTACGTCACCCGATCTGCCTAGCGTCAGCATCACCTGAACACGGGTCTCAAATCGGAGGACAACGGTGAAGATCACCAAACCAGTTCAAATTGCCGGTCTCGCAATGACTGGCGCGTTAGCGCTCGCAGCCTGCAGCAGCGGCGGTAGCAGCAATGCCGACAACATCAGCTGCACAACCGGGTCGATCAAGGCCTCAGGCTCGACCGCGCAGAAGAACGCGATGGCCGACTGGGTCAACGCCTACCAGGGCGCCTGCTCCGGGGCCACGATCAACTATCAAGCGAATGGTTCTGGCGCTGGCATCCAGGACTTCAACAATGCCCAGACTTCATTTGCCGGATCTGACTCGGCAATCAAAGATGCTGACCTGACTGCAGCCAACAAGCGCTGCGCAACTGGCAATGCAATCAACTTGCCCATGGTCGGCGGCGCAATTGTCGCGGCGTACAACGTCTCTGGTGTTAGCAAGTTGACACTCACATCGTCAGCTCTTGCCGGAATCTTTAACGGCAAGATCACCAAGTGGAACAACTCCGAGATCGCCTCAGCGAATCCAGGTGTCACACTGCCCGACGCAACGATTGTTCAGTTCCACCGCAGCGATTCGTCGGGCACCACCGACAACTTCACCAACTACTTGAAGACGGCTGCGCCGAGTACATGGACGTCGGGTTCAGGCAAGGATTGGGTTGCCGCTGGTGGTCAAGGATCCAAGGGCAACGATGGAGTGTCTGCCTCTGTGAAGAGCACTCCAAACTCGATTGGTTACGTCGAGCTGTCGTTTGCGCAAACGCAGAACCTCTCGATGGCCAGCATCGACAACGGCGGTGGCGCCGTAGCGCCAACAGCCGAGACCGGCTCAACCGCAATCGGGTTGGCAACAGTGAGCAATGTCAACAACAACATCACACTCAAGATGGACTACGCGACGAAGAATCCAGCTGCGTATCCATTGGTGTTGGTCACCTACGAGATCACCTGCCAGAAGGGTCTCCCGAGTGACCAAGAAGGACTGACCAAGTCATTCCTGACCTACACATCAGGAACTGCGGCCCAGGGCAAGTTGGGAAGCAGCGGGTACGTACCTCTGCCGTCGTGCCTGCAGACCCAGGTGGCACCCGCGGTTGGTTCCATCAGCTAGCAGGCAGTGAGTGTTACCCAAAGATTGGTAGTTGGCTTCGCCGCCCGAATGCTTGATTCGGGCGCGAGGCCAACTACTGTCTGGGCGACTGGTGGGGGCATGTCGAGCATGAGTCGAGGATGATCAAGTGGCGCAACTGACGGAGATTCCGCCCGACGCTGGCACCGCGATTCGCGGCGCCTCGACACGACGTGGCGATCGGATCTTCCTGGGGCTTTCCCGCGGCGCCGGAATTCTGATGCTGTGCATCACTGGTGGCATCGGTTTGTTCTTGGCATGGAAGGCGATCCCCTCACTGCAGGCTGACACCGCGAACTTCTTTACCGAAGAGAAGTGGTTCCCCGATGCGAATCCGTCGGTGTTTGGAATCGCAGCTCTGATGTTTGGCACCTTGATGACGGCCGCAATAGCGATGGTTCTTGCCGTACCGGTTGCCATCGGGATCGCCTTGTTCATCACGCATTACGCGTCCAAACGGCTTGCCTCGGGAATGGCATTCACGGTCGACCTCTTGGCAGCGGTCCCGTCAATCATTTTTGGATTGTGGGGGCTCGAATTCCTGATGCCCCACATGGAGGGCATTGCCGAGTGGCTCAACACCTACTTCGGTTGGATCCCGCTCTTTGCCAATCCGCAGGAGGTGTACACGAAGAGCATCTTCGTTGCCGGTGTCGTTTTGGCAATCATGATTCTGCCGACTATTTCGGCTGTTACTCGTGAGGTCTTCCGACAAGTTCCACAGGGCAACATCGAGGCATCGCTCGCGCTCGGGGCAACGCGCTGGGAAATGATCCGCATGGTGGTGTTTCCGTTTGGAAAGCCAGGGATGATTTCGGCTGCAATGCTGGGCCTTGGCCGCGCACTCGGCGAAACGATTGCCGTTGCGCTCATCCTTTCGGCAGTGTTTGAGATCAACTGGCACATCACCGAACCGGGTGGAAACACTTTCGCGGCCAACATCGCCCTCAAGTGGAACGAAGCTGGGCCGATCGGACTGTCGGCGCTTATCGCATCTGGTTTCGTCCTGTTCATCATTACGTTGTTGGTGAACATGGGTGCCCGACTCATCGTCGCTCGACGCCGTGAATTCTCCGGAGCATCCTCATGAGCATTGCTCCTCCGGAACCAGCATCACTGGCCGCCGACACGCGCGACCTTCTTGTCGGTCGCCGATTGCCCCGCTGGGGCGTGTGGGCGTGCCTGGGGCTGGCGCTGCTGATCGATGCCGCCCTGTCACTAACCGGTTTGGTGACCGGCCAAGCACGGTTGCTTGTAGTTGCGGTTTTGCTCTATTGCGT
>JAHEXM010000263.1 GCA_023252115.1 Micrococcales bacterium
AGCTAAGGCATCGTCGTCAAGTTGCTTTGGCAGGTACCCGTCGAGAACCCCGAGTTCGGCACGTTCCCGATCGGCGAGTTCGGGACGCTTAGCGGCGTCGTAAGCCTCCGCTGACTCGCGTCGTTTCTTTGCCTCACGCTGCAACACCTTGACGACATCATCGTTAGAGAGTTCGCGGGCTTCTTTCCCAGCCACTTCTTCGTTGGTGATAGCCGCCAGAGCCATGCGGATGGTTGCAGACTGCAATTCGTTGCGCGATTTCATCGCAGCAGTTAGGTCGGAACGAAGTTGGATCTTGAGTTCAGCATCAGCCATGCGGTGATTCTGTCAGCCCGGCACTTCAAGCGCGTGCCACCCCGGCATGCAGCGTGACACGATGAAGTGGTGAGTACCAGTGCCAAAGGCCGACTAGCAATCGCGGCGGCGTCTATCGGTGCACTGGGTGCGGCGACGCTGGCTTATTCGCTGGCCGAGGCAAAGCACTACACACTGCGCACGGTCGATGTTCCAGTCCTCGGCGCTGACGAGCCGCCCATGTCGATCCTGCATATCTCCGATCTTCATTTGACCCCCAGTCAAACAGGCAAACGTGAATGGGTCGAAGGACTTGCACAGCTCTCGCCGGATTTCGTCGTCGTTACCGGCGATTTCTTGGCCCACCACGATGCCGTTCCCGCAGTTCTCGATGCGCTTGGTCCGCTTTTGGCGGTCCCTGGTGCTTTTGTTTTGGGTTCCAACGACTACTACGCACCCCGGGTGCTAAACCCTTTCAAATACCTACTGGGACCAAGCAAACGTGACCTCAGCAAACCACCCGACCTGCCGTGGGGTGACCTCACAGCCGGATTGACGTCAGCTGGTTGGTGCGACCTCGATAATGCTCGCGCGACCATCAAGGTCGGCAATCGCGTGATCGACGCTCGCGGCGTCGACGATCCCCATATCGGACGCGACGACTACGCCACCGTTGCTGGCCCGTTCGACAGTTCTGCCGACCTTCGGTTGGGCGTCGCGCACGCACCGTACCTGCGAGTGCTTGACGAAATGGCCGCTGACGACGCTGACTTGATCATGGCTGGTCACACGCATGGCGGCCAGGTGTGTCTTCCGGGATTCGGTGCACTTGTAACCAATTGCGACCTCGATCGGGCACGGGCCAAGGGACTTCACCACCATCAGGACTCGTGGCTGCATGTATCGGCCGGACTCGGAACAAGCCCCACGGCCCCGATTCGCTTTGCATGTCCGCCCGAGGCGACGCTGCTCAAATTAACCAGTACGAAGCCTTGATGAGAGTGGGCCCGCGAGCTTGGAGTCACGACGGGTAGCCTTACCGCTGGTCCGCGACCGTTCCAACGATTAGTTGGGCGACTCGGGATTGTGCAGCACCGGGGTATGGCGCAGCTTGGTAGCGCGCTTCGTTCGGGACGAAGAGGCCGTGGGTTCAAATCCCGCTACCCCGACATTTGTGATGCTTAGGCATGTCGTTGTCTTTCGACATCTGGCCGTGTTTCGGCCACCGTGCCACTGGAACTGTCTTGCGCGAGACTTCGGACGTGACCCTCGATCCTGCGCTCGTTGCTGCGGCCGCACGGCGCGACTCTCATCATGCGCATCCCGACCACATCGCAACGTTGGTTCAGCAGACTGATACGGCGTCCCACTTGATCGACGGTTCGTTTAGCGGCACCACGACGATCCTCGATGCATTTCACGGTGCCTGGCTTGGCGTGGGCGTCTCGGACGCACTCGACGGTGAGCTCGTCTGCGTCGATGGAGTCATCTGGCGCGTGCCCGACACCGGTATTCCCGAAGTGGCAGACCCACTGGCGACCATTCCGTTTGCGGTCGCCGCAGCTCGCGCGCCAGCTGAGTTGGTGACTTACGAGACCGTGCCTTCCGGTATGAACATGTCCGATCTCGGTGAGCTGGTCGGATCGGAAACTCACCAGATGATCGTCTTGCGCATCGAGGGAACGTTCCGTGACGTCGTGCTTCGAAGCGAACATCGCCAGACTCCCCCATACCGCGATCTCGACGCAGTGTTAAGCACCGACGAGGTGCGCTGGCATTTCGCGGAGTGGAGCGGTGTGATGGTCGGACATCAGTTTCCAACGGCCCAAGACGGTGTGCTGATACCGGGAATCCATCTTCACGGCATCAGCAGCGATCACTTGTCGGGCGGGCACGTGCGCGAGATGACGGTGATTGACGCCGAGCTCAGTTGGGCCCCAGCCGACGTTGAAGTCACTCTTTCGGATGACGGCGAAGCAGTCGCCTCGTTGGATAACCACCAGCCCGACCAAAAGGGCATGAACGGCTGAGTTCCTGCGTTTGACTCCCTCGCCGCTTCGTCGTTGAGTCAGAGCCCAGTAACAAGTTGGGTCAGGGAGGCTCCGATGAAAGCCGGTCGGCGTCGCATTTGGACGGCATCTTCGGCTTCCGTATGCGCTCTTGCCCTGCTGTCGGTGGGTGGATGCAACGTGGCACCAACCCTCTCGGCCCGCATTGCGCCAAAACCAGAATCCAATCAAACTCAAGAATCCGACTCGGCCTCCGTGTCTGCCCCCCATGACTGTGCAACCCCGCGTCCTGCGGGAAACCTGCGCGGATGTGATCTGCGCCAGGTCAACTTGGCCGGTGTCAATCTTGCCGGGGCTGACCTATCGAATGTTCAGGCCGTCGGCACAAAATTCGCCGGTGCGAATCTCGACGGGGCAAATGTCAACGGAGCAAACTTCACGAACGCTGACTTGAGCGGCGCATCGCTTCAGCAGACGATTCTGACGACGACTCTTCTGCGTGGTGCAAACCTGTCATCGGCCAAGCTGACGGGTGCCACCATGCGCGGAGTTGATTTGACCGATGCCAAGCTGTCAAGGGCCACCCTGAGTGGTGTCGATCTATCGGCTGCCACTCTGTCTTCGGTTGATCTGGCGGGAACGTCCGCTGCCAAATCGGAACTCACCGGTGCGCGGATGTCCAAGGTGAATCTGAACAATGCCGACTTCAGCGGTGCTGACCTGTCATCGACTGATCTCACTGACGCGAGTGCCGTCGGCACGAACCTAACCTCTGCGATTGTCCAAAAAGCGACCCTCGACCAGGCAGATATCTCTGGCGCGCTATTCAACAGCGCATTGCTGTCGGCCTCGACCCTGCGCGGGGTTACTGCGACCGGCGCGGGATTCGCCGGTGCCCAAATGCTTGCCGTCAAACTGTCAAAAGCGGATTTGACGAAAGCGAATCTCAGCAATGCAAATCTGTTGCAAGCTGACTTCACCCAATCCAACGTGAGCTCGGCAAATCTTGCTGGTGCCGCGCTCGGTAACACGGATTTCTCGAATGCCACGGCCGATAGCGCGAACGTCACCGGCGCAACCGCGGTTGGTTCTACTTGGAGTAAGGCAAGTGCGACAAAGCTCGTCGCCATTAATACGGACTTTGGTCAATCGGACTTTGGTCAAGCTGACCTGAGCTCGGCCGATCTTCGCGGAACAAGTTTTACCAAAGCCGATCTGTCTGGAACGAACCTCTCAGCCGCAAATATCGGTGCTTCAAGTCTCCAGCCAGCAGACATCACCGCTGCTCGTTTCGACGGTGCAACACTGGGCGGCGCAACACTGCGCGACATCAAGGCACCACCGCTTTCAATGCTCAAAGTCAATTTGGTCGGTACCCAATTCAACCG